>JBJOOW010000436.1:0-2657 GCA_046051095.1 Bacteroidota bacterium
CTACTACTCAATCTATAAACGCTACTACAAGCGGTACTTATACTGTAACTGTTACCACAGCACGTGGTTGTACCCGCACTGCATCTAAAACTGTTGTAGTAAACTCTAACCCATCTCAACCTGTTATTACCCCAAGCGCTACTGCTTTCTGTACAGGTAGCAATGGTGTTTCTCTGCAATCCAGCCAGGCTACTGCATACCACTGGAGCAATGGTGCCAACACACAAACTATCAACGTAACATTTGGTGGCACTTACACTGTAACTGTTAGCGATGCTAACCAGTGTACAGCTACTGCACAAGCAATAACTGTAACCGAAAATACACCTGTTGTGCCTACTATAGCTGCCAGCGGTGCTACTACATTCTGCACAGGCGGTTCGGTAGATGTTTCTGTAAACTCTTCATCTAACTTTGCCTCGTTCAACTGGAGCAACAGCGCTACTACCAGCACTGTTACTGTAACTGCTACCGGTACTTACACCGTAACTACTACCGATAACAACGGTTGTACTGCCGAATCGAACACTATTACTACTAACGTAAGCAACGCACCAACACCTACCATTTCCGCCAGCGGTTCAACTTCTTTCTGCGCAGGCGATACCGTTACCCTAACTTCTACTGCCGGCGATACTTACACATGGACCAACAATGCTACTACACAAGCTATACAGGTTACCACTTCGGGTACTTACAGCGTAAGTGTAACCAATGCTAACGCCTGCAATGGTGTAGGTACATCTAACACTATTACGGTAACTGTTACACCACAACCTAACGCTGCCTTTACAAGCGCTGTACAGGGTGCTGGTAATAACATTGCCTTTACTAATACTACTGCCGATGCTTCATCGTACAACTGGGCTTTTGGCGATGGTCAGTCATCTACCGATGCTAACCCGGTACATACTTACAGCCAAAACGGTACCTACACGGTTACTTTAACCGCAACCAACGGTAACTGTGTTGATGTATACACCGCACAGGTAACTATAGTTGGTGTAAGCGTACAGGAAGTTGCTAAAACCATTAACAACATCCGCCTGTTTCCTAACCCTAATAACGGTAAAGCAACACTTGAAGTTGGTGCTATCGAAAACTCTGACGTTGTTATCAGCGTAATGGACGTAACCGGCCGCACACTATCTTCATTTAATACAGAAGTAAGCAACGGTACCAACCTGTTTTCTATCGATACCGAAGAATTTGCCGGTGGCATTTACTTTGTAAGCGTTAGAAACGGCATGCAAAATACTGTGGTAAGAATGGTGGTAAATAAATAAGCTGCTACTCCATCCACAACGGAATTCAATCCTGCTTTGCTTTGGCAAGGCAGGATTTTTTATTTGTATAACCCTAATACACCTGTTTAATGCTGATTATATTTATACCACAATGAAATTTATAAAGTGGTTTATTGCAATATCGGTAGTGCTGGCGCTGGTGGTATACCTGTTTGCATGGAACATGAAACGTAATGCCCGCCTAATATATGCGCAGTATGCCATTGAAGGCCCTTACGATGCTATTATCATACCAGGCTTGCCATACGAGCCAGGCAAACAAAATACACTGTATAAGGCCCGTATGCTATGGGCTAAAACACTTTACAATAAGGGGATGGCGCGTAACATAATTTTTTCGGGAGGGGCTGTTCACACCTGTTGGCAAGAGGGTACTGTTATGAAAATTATTGCCGACTCGATGGGTATACCGGCAGAACATACTTTTGCCGAGCTACGCGCAGAACACAGCAACCAGAATGTATTTTACGGCTACAAAATGGCGCGGCAGCTTGGTTTTAGCAAAGTAGCAGTTGCTACCGATCAGTTTCAGGATTTTTTTCTGTCGTCGTATATAAAAAACAATCTGCCGCAAGTGGCAAGGTTGCCGTTAAGTGTAGACTCTTTTCCTGCATATAATAAAATGCAACTACCACATGTAGATGTAACATGCGCCAGAGTAGATAACTTTATACCACTAAGCCAACGTAAAAGCCGATGGGAGAGATGGAAAACATCGAACAGCAACGAAATAAAAGAGTAAGGATTAGAAAAAATCTTATTCGAACAGTTTATGGATAAGATCTACCACATTGATGTTGAACAGGAAGTAAGGTAGAAACAGTACTGTAGCCCAAAAGAACATAGAGGCCAGCATAGAGATTAATATCTTCTTTTTATCGTGAGTTAGTGCCAATGCAAACATTACACCAACTGGTATAGAGAGGGCTATAGGAGTTAATGCGGCAATACCACCCAGGCCAAATTTTTGTTTTATACGAACCAGAAAGCGGTTAGATGAAGTGAACTTACGACCAAAACGTTTAGGGAATTTTTTAACCATATACTCCTGCATATAGCTACCCAAATAGGTGAAAATAACTATGCCAATAATGCCCCCTATAATATTCATTATAGAACCGCTTAAACCCAGGTTGGCACCAATAGCAGCCAGCGAACCCATTGCAAACTTTACAGTAGAGCTGAGCAGTATTAGTACAGAAGCGATTATTTTTTCCATTTGTTCCCTCAGGTATCAAAAACGTACCATTACAAATCTAACGAAATTATAAATTAAAAGATTCAAAACTTTGGAGGTATTTCACGCCTGAAATGTCCGTTCATCTGCACCTTAGCCTTAACCCGCTCGGT
>JBJOOW010000437.1:0-3901 GCA_046051095.1 Bacteroidota bacterium
CTTTTTTACCTACTTCAAAACCGGTAGCTATCAGCGTAACCGATAGTTTGTCGCCCAGTGTAGGGTCGTCGCAGGCACCCAGTATAATATCGGTACTGCCGGCAGCTTCCTGCACGTATTCCATTATTACACCTATCTCGTCCATAGTTACCTGCTGTGCACCGGTAGTTATATTTACCAGTACCTTTTTGGCACCACGTATCTCGTTATCGTTTAACAGTGGCGAGTTAAGGGCACCTTGTGCAGCGCGCAGGGCACGGTCATCGCCCTCGGCAGTTGCACAACCCATTATAGCCGAGCCACCATTTTTCATTACTGTTTGCACATCGGCAAAGTCAACGTTAATCTCGCCCGGTACAGTAATAATTTCCGATATAGCTTTAGCTGCTGTAGTTAATATGTTGTTGGCATGGCCAAACGCTTCGCTGCGTTTAAGGTTGCCATACATTTCGCGTATTTTATCGTTGTTAATGATAAGCAGGGTGTCTACATTCTCGCGTAGTTTCTCTATACCATCCATAGCATGGTTATAGCGCGATTTACCCTCAAACCAGAATGGGGTGGTTACTATACCCACGGTAAGTACACCCATCTCGCGGGCTATACGGGCTACTACCGGTGCTGCACCGGTACCGGTACCACCGCCCATACCGGCGGTTATAAATACCATCTTGGTATTTTTGTTCAATAACTCTTTTATTACATCCACCGATTCTTCGGCACTCTTCTCACCTATCTCGGGGCGTGCACCTGCACCCAAACCCGGTGTAAGGGCCGGCCCTAATTGTATTTTGTTAGGCACGCGGCTCATATCAATAGCCTGTGCATCGGTATTAAGTACTACAAAGTTTACGCCCACTATGCCTTGCTCGTACATGTGGTTTACTGCATTGCTGCCACCACCACCTACACCAAATACCTTGATGATAGATGACTGGTCTTTCGGCAAGTCGAATTGAAAAAGAGGTTCCATTGTTATTAATTTTTGTGCCTCGCGGTTTGTTTGTGTGTAGTAAACCAGAAACGGGCGTTAAAAAATTGTGTCCTTTTGTTGTTTACAAATATGACTCATATGAAACCTGTAATACAAATCTTATCCTTTACAATTATCTACTTGTATTTGTGCTGTGTAATAAAAAACATACAGCCCTTATAAAATCTAAAAAGCCCCTGTAGTTTATGCTACAGGGGCTTTGGTATTATAATAGTTAATCTTGCTTGTTACTCAAAATCGCCGTTTACGCGCTCATCTTTAAACCAATCCTGAAAAACAGTTGCCATCTCTTTTAAGAAATTGCCTTTGCGTTTTACAGTAGTGTTTACATGCTGTTCCTCCTTACGCGTGGTTTCTATTACTATTTCCTCCTCTTCTATTTCAGCAATAGGCTCTTCTGTAATAGTTACTTCTGGCTGTGGTTCAATAACGGTTATAACCGGTTTTTCTTCTTCAAACAACTCCGGATAGAACTTTCTTCTTTCTGCCTCGTCCAGGTCGTTGTACTGGCGGAAACCCTCCAGCACTAAACCTAAACCGGTTGCATACATTGGGTGTTTCAACTCATCTTTATTGCTGTTGGCCAGTAAAGCAGTTGGGTAACCCACACGCGCCGAAAGGCCGGTGGTATACTCTACCAGTTGTTTCAGGTGTTTAAGTTGCGAACCACCACCGGTTATTACTATACCGGCGTTAAGCGAGTTGGCATAACCCGAGCTTTTAATCTCGAAGTACACCTGCGCAAATATCTCCTCTATACGTGCATTGATAATGCTGGCAAGCGTACGCATCGATATCTCTTTGCGGTCGCGGCCGGCTATGCCCTGTATCGATATAATTTCGTTCTCGTGTGTTTCGCTTGGTAGTGCACTGCCAAAAGCTACTTTCAGTTTCTCGGCCTGGTTACGCAGCATTTTGCAGCCTTCCATAATATCTTCGGTAATAATATTACCGGCAAAAGGTATTACGGCTGTGTGGCGTATAATGCCATCTTTAAAAATTGCCACATCGGTGGTACCACCACCAATATCTACCAGCACTACACCGGCTTCCATCTCTTCTTCGTGCAATACCGATGCCGATGATGCCAGCGGCTCCAGTATAAGGCCCAGCATTTGCAAACCGGCACGCTCTACACACTTGCGTATGTTTTGTGCCGCTGCAACCTTACCGGTAATAATATGAAAGTTAGCCTCCAGCCTGCTGCCACACATACCAATAGGGTCTTTAATACCGTGCATGTTATCTACGGTAAACTCCTGTGGTAGTACGTGTATAATACGCTCACCCGGGTCAAGTGCCAGGCGGTGCATATCTTCTACCATATCTTTTATATGTCTGCGGCTAATTTCCTCTTCGGCCGTTGGCAATGTGTATATGCCACGGTTTTGCTTGCTGGCAATGTGCTGGCCTGCTATGCCCACATACACCACGCTTATTTTGTGGCCGCTCTGGCGCTCGGCATCAGCTACGGCTTCAATTATAGCATCGGTTGTGTGTTTAATATTGGTAACCTCGCCACGCGTAACACCGTACGACGGGGCTTTACCCAGGCCCAGTATTTTTAATTTGCCATACTGGTCGCGCTGCGATACAATACAGGCTATTTTGGTTGTACCTATATCAAGGCCAACAATTATCGGGTTCTCTTTTGTGTGGTTAGTTGCCATATAAAACAGTATTAAAAGTTAGTTGTGTTAGTTAGTGTTTACAGTTAGCTGTGTGGTATCTCTCTTTTCGCAAACTACCTGGTTCATGTAGCGCAGGTCTATTGCCTTGTACACCTGCCAGCCCGTTTTCTTCAATCCTTCGTTGTAAAAAATTTTCAGGCGTTTCAGTTTATCATCCATGTTCTCCTCTGCGTTGCCCAGGTGTATCACGTGGTTGTTACCGCGCGGTATAAGGTCTATGCTGCAATCATCGTTCACATAAATCTGGTCTACCAACGCATGCAAAAATTCATCCTTATCAACTGCAGTTATCAAACTAAAAAGAGCGGCCTGTACAGCACTATCGCGGGCGGCACTTTGGTGCAACTGCACACTGCCAACCGCCACTACTACGTGCGGGGTAAAGTTACTGTTGAGGGGTATGCGCTCGTTGTTTTCGCTCAGATAATAGCCCACACCATCTTTGTTAAGTATCCGAAGAACAGGACGTTTCTGTACCAGGCTTACCGATATGTTTTGTTGCTGATCTACCGAAATCTGTGCCTGTTGCACAAAAGGGTTTTTCTCCATTTCGCGCTCCAGCGTATGAAAATCGATAGCCGCCAAACGCTTGCCCACAATATCCTCACCGCTCAGGTAGTTAATGCGGTCGGTTATTTCTTTTTCGGTTAAAAAAGCCAGGCCCGAATCGTAATCTATTTTTACATGCAGGCTTTTGCAGGTTAGCTGCTCCTGCTTTTGTATGGCCGATGTTAGCACTACCACAAACAGCGCAGCCCCCGATAGCACTGCGGCTATGGTTAGCAGTTTTTTAAGTATGCGCCAGAATTTTTTCATTGGGTTGTGTGCAGCCCCAAAGGTCAGCTACATACCTGTATTCTTAACGCGCAGTTGTGTACAGAAATTGTGAATGAAACCAGAAGTGAACAGAAGATAAGACAGCCCTAACGGCCTGCCAGTATCGTCTTGATAGCAGTAAGGTACTTATCAATATCGCCGGCACCTATAGTAACCAGTACTTCGAAACTATTTCGCTGTACAAAATCAGTTAACTCGCCTTTGGTTATCAGGCTTTTTTCGGGGCAGGTAAGCTGGTCGAAAATAAGCGAAGAGGTAACCCCCTCTACCGGCAATTCGCGGGCTGGGTATATATCCAGCAGCACCACTTCGTCTACCTTGCTAAGCTGCTCGGCAAATTCTTTTGCAAGGTCTTTGGTGCGGCTAAACAAATGCGGCT
>JBJOOW010000438.1:0-6043 GCA_046051095.1 Bacteroidota bacterium
CGCGCTATTACACACTGGGTAATTTAAACAGCAACACAAAGCATATATTAATAGCCATACACGGCTGGGGTATGAGCGTTAAAGATTTTATGGAGTCGTTAGCGCCTTTACTTACCGATGATATGTTTATAGTAACCCCCGAGGCTTTAAACCGCTTTTACCTAAAAGGCAGTGGCGGCCAAGTGGGGGCAACCTGGATGACTAAAGAGGACAGGTTGAATGAGATTAAGGACTATATCAGTTATCTCGATACACTTTACAATTTTCTTGGGTTAGATGTGCAAGGTGCTAAAGTTACAGCATTGGGGTTTTCGCAGGGAGCAAGTACTGTTACCCGCTGGGTAAATACTTTTAACTGCAGGGTTGATGATGTAATTGTTTTTGCCGGCGAAGTTGCGCCCGAGTTATTGCCATTAGCTGATGTATCGGGGTTAAAACAAACCTGCAACTATTTTGTATGCGGTACGCACGACCAGATATTTACGCCACCAATGGTAGCAGAGATGCGGGTAAAGTATGCCGATATGAATTTTACAGAGTTTGAGTTTACCGGCAGGCACGAAATAAATGCCGATGTGCTGAAGAAGATACTTCTGTAAAAAGAGCATACAATAAAAAAGGCCTTCACGTTAGTGAAGGCCTTTTTGTTTACGAAAACTGAGCAATTAGTTCTTTACAAAAGTACGAACCGCAGGCGAGAACACGCTTGGGTTATCTATTGCATAAGAGTAGCTTGGTGGCGATGCTGTAAAGTCGTAAGCAGGGTCAACAAAAGCAGCCGATGCACCAAAGTTTGGCAAAAACTGGTCGGGCATTACCATTGTAGAATCTGACTTAAACATAAAGAAAGCAGCATCGTGTGTACCGCCGGCAGCAGCACCCGATACGTTATCTGTTTGGAATACACCGCGTCCAAGTTTGCTTACTATTGCTTCGGCACCGTTAGATGTACGGCTGTACGAGCCAGATATATCTAATGCATCATCTACATCGGTAACGGCTACCAGGCGGGTTGCAGTACCTTCAAAACCGTACTTATTAAATACGCTGTAGGTTACAATTACAAAGCCTTCCTCGCTGGTGTTAACTTCCGATGCGGCGCTGATAGAGCCATTATCGCCGTAAAGCGAATCGTAGTAAGTAGCACCCGGGTCAACATATGCTTCACCTACGTGAAGCGATATGATAGGGTCGCCAAGTAATGTAATGGTAGGGCGAGATACCTTCATGGTTTTAGATGGGGTATCTTCTTTCTTACAGCCGTTTACCAGTAATAATACTGCTGCTGCAAGCACTAAGGTTAGTTTAAATGTATATCGTTTCATTGCGTTTAATTTGATTGTGATACCATTGTTTAGTTAAGATCCCACCATAATTTAGTGGTAAGTGGTTTAACACCAGGGAACTTAGTGTTAGACGTTACCTCGTTACTTGGGTACACCAAACGTGCAGGGAAAGTATTAGGCGCCAAAACAGTTGTAGCTGACGTTGTGAATGCAGGAATTCTTGTTCTTCTCCATTCTGCCCACGCTTCAAAGTTTTGATTACCGCCCATAGCTACCCATTTTTGGGTAAGTATAGCCGTTAACTTATCCTGTGTGGTACCACCGGTAGGGTAGGCAACAGCAGGGTCGGTTAAGAAAGTAGCCACATCGCCGGCTGATGAGTTTTCCCAGCTGGCCCATGATGCTGCAACGGCATCTTCGTAAGCTGCCTGATCATCGCCGGTACCCCAGCCACGTACAATTGCTTCTGCTTGTAAAAAGTCGCTTTCTGCAACGCTCATTAATATAGTAGCCGCAGTAGGGCCTAATATCTGCTCGCTTGGTTTGCTCCAGGTTCCATCGGTTTGGTTACCACCCAGCAGTTTACCCGAGCCTTGTGCAAGGCCATCGATAATACCACCGCTGTTAGGTGCAAAGTAGTCATCTATACGGGCATCGCCGGTGCTTTTCATATAATCAACCAATGTGCTGCTGGCAAAAATGTTAGATGTAGTACCCAGCGCATAGCCGGTTGTGTAAAGCGGGCTTTGCTGGTATTTTACATCATTATAAAACAGCTTGGCATCGGTTTCCAGAAAAGGTTCTCCGTTAGTAAACATTTCAGATATACCTGCTTGCGCTACCGTTGGGCGAACAGCACTTTGGCGCAGGTAAATTTTAAGTTTTAGCGTATTGCCAAACTCGTACCAGCTAAGCAGGTCGCCATTGTAAATCAGGTCTTCGCTGCCGGGGTGTGGCTTTGCGTCATCCAGTAGTGCCTGGCCTTCGTTTACCATAGTAATTAAAGCATCGTAAATGCTTTCCTGGCTGTCGTAGGTAGGGTCAGTTTCGCCATCGTAGCCTTTTAATGCCTCGCTTACCGGCACATCGCCCCAGGCATCTGTTACAACGTGGTAAGTGTATGCCTGTAGTATACGGGCTATACCGGCGTAGTTTTGTTTGGTACTATCGGTAGTACCTTGTTCGTAAATAAACTGCAGGTCGCGCAGGGTACCGGCATATAGTGCCGACCAGGGCCTGTCGGCCTCAGTATTGTTATACACGTATTGGTCAAGGCTGGCGTATTGGTTGGCGTTAGGCCCCTGGGTCCAGTATTGCGACCAGAAACCACCTACAATAGATAGCTGATTGCCCATGGTATAACCAAGATAGCTTTGTGCCGATGGCAACGCAAATTTTACATCTACCGACTCGGGGTTAACCTCGTTGGTATTTAGTTTGTCGAACTCTTTTTTGCAAGAGCCGGTGCCCAGCAACATAAGTGCTGTGGCCGTATATATACTTAGTTTTTTTATTGTACTTGTCATAGCTTTTAGTTTAACCTGTTAAACCATTATTGAAAGTCTACTTTAACACCAAAGCCCAGCGAACGTACCGAAGGTATGTTGTAGAACTCGAAGCCCTGAGCATTACCAGCGCCGTAAGCATTAAGCTCAGGATCTGCGTAGGTATTTTGTTTTGGTGTCCACATCCACACATTATTACCAAACAGGCTAAGCTCTATACCGCTTATGTATTTGGTTTTATCCATCCACTTTTTAGGTAGCGAGTAGCTTAGCGATATTTCGCG
This sequence comes from Bacteroidota bacterium, assembly GCA_046051095.1. Lineage (GTDB taxonomy): Bacteria > Bacteroidota > Bacteroidia > Chitinophagales > LD1 > Bog-950. The sequence continues at coordinate 3,076 of JBJOOW010000438.1, forward strand.
TAGCTTAACAAAACTTGCCGAAACAAGGTTGTGTGCATAATCCTGGCTGATGTAGTTAGTCCAGTAGTCCTGATAGTGAACAGGTACTGCGTTTGGATGGTATTGTCCATCGCCACCCAGGTATACGCTGTTAGGCACAATAAAATCTTCGCGGTTGTTGTAAAGTGTAAGTGGGTCAGAGCCTACAAATTTTTGCAGGTCGCGGGTACCGCTGTAGAATACACCACCTATGCGGGCATCGAACAGGGTGCTGAAACGAAGACCTTTGTAAGTTAAGGTGGTACCTATACTACCTAACCATTTAGGCTGGAAGTTACCTACTATTTTAGCTGATGAAGTCATAATTGGAACGCCGGTAGCCTCGTTTACAACCGGGTTGCCGTTAGGGTCGCGCTCAGATGTAATGCTGTAGAAAGAACCGTAAGGTTCGCCTTCGCGGATTACAATGCCCATAGATGATAAGCCACCGATAACGATTTGCTTGGCATTGTCGGCCACTTTAATAACCTTGCTGAAGTTTTTAGTAAACGTACCGTAGATTTCCCATTTAACACCTTTCATATTAACTGGCACTGTACGTACGCTTAACTCAACCCCCTGGTTTTGTAATAAACCGGCGTTTATTATACGGCTGGTGTAGCCACTACTAGGTGCCGCTGGTACCGATATAATCTGGTTTTTGGTGCGTTTCCAGTAGTATGTAAAGTCTATTGATAAACGGTCTTTCAGGAAAGCGATTTCAGTACCTGCTTCCCAGGTAGTGCTAATTTCCGGTTTCAGTTTTGCGTTGGCAAGCTGGTTGCTCATGGTGTAGCCGGTTACGTTGCTGCCATCGGCCGATACAAACGGCGAGTGGATTTCGCTTTGGTCGTAACCATCGCCTACAACGCCGCTAACAAATACGTTGCGCAGCGAGTAAGGCTCGGCATCTTTACCAATTTGAGCAAAGCTGGCGCGTATTTTCCAGTATGATAGTGCCATTGGGTTAGCTTTAATTAGCTCTGATAGCACTAACGAAGTATTAACACTTGGGTAGAAGTAAGAACGGTTATTTGATGGCAGGGTAGAGCTCCAGTCGTTACGGCCTGTTACACCAAAGAAGAAGAAGTTATCGTAACCGAAACTTGCATCGAAGTAAACAGCGGCAAGAGCCTTCTTATAAACACTGTTTAGTAGTGTAGGGCGGTCCTGCGAGTTGGCAAACGAGTATAGGTTATCTATAGCCAGGCCTGCAGTTTGGCCAAAGGTGTTTTTAGTGCTGTTGCTGTAAAGGTTACCACCCAATAATACGTTTAAGGTGTATTTGTCTTTAAAGGTGTGTTGGCCTCTTACAATAATATCGGCGTTAATAATATTAACGCGGTAAAGGTCTTCGCCGTAGCGGCCCGGAAGGTCTTTGGCAAAGCCCTGGTTATCGAAACTGTATTTACGCCATTTCTGGTAGCGCGAATCGCTGTAAACATCTGAACCGAAACGGCCGGTAAATGTTAGCCATTTTAGTGGTTTGTAATCTAATGTTACGTTGCTGGTAAAGCGATCGACATTATTGGTTGTTTTGTTGTTGGCCAGTACCCAGTAAGGGTTTTGGTAGTAAGCACCAAAGTAGGTTTCGGGCTTATTGAATTTGTTGTTCAAATCTTTTAGCTCGGCAATTGGAATATCGATAGGAACGTTCAGTAACTGGAAGTAAGGCGAAGCATCGCTTTGACCCTGGCTTACCATATCGCCGTTGGTTTTTACATAGTTAAATGTAACCAGCGATGATAGTTTATCGCCAAAATCGTGCGATATGTTAGTACGTAACGAGTTACGCATGTAACCGGTGCCCGGAAAAATACCTTCGTATTTGTAGTTGTTGTACGATAGGTAGTAGTTGGTACCTTTATTAGCACCTGATATTGACAGGTTATTGTTATAGGTTTTACCGGTAGTAAAGAATTTGTTTAGCGAGTTTGGCAGCGCCGAGTAAGGTTTAACGCGCTGTTCGCCGTCAACTTCCTGTCCCCATGGCTTAAGGGTTCCATCTAATTTAGGGCCCCAGTTAAAGTTTTCGCGCAGGTCCATAGCTTTTTCGCCACCCTGGCCAAACTCTGTTTGCCTTTCGGCCAGTTTAAGCGGGCGAGAGAATGATGTTTGCGTGCTGAACGAAACTTTGAATTTTTTGCCTGGCTTATCGGTTGTATTAAGATTACCTTTTTTGGTGGTAATCAAAATAGCGCCGTTAGCACCACGCTGGCCGTAAAGGGCCACGGCCGATGCACCTTTTAGTACCGTTACCGATTCGATATCCTGAGGGTTGATATCGTTACCACGGTTACCGGCATCAAACTGGTTGTTTAGTACGTCCGATTGACCGTTCAGGTCATCGCCTACACCATAGTACGAGTTATCGATAGGCACACCGTCTACTACTATCAGGGCATTGTTATCGCCTGTAAATGATGAACCACCACGTAGTACTACGCGGGTAGAACCACCCGGAGCACCTGTGGCGTTGGTGATTTGAGCACCTGCTACTTTACCTTGTAGCGAGCTAAGTGCCGAGCTTTGGCTGGCTTTGCTCAGGTCTTCTGATTTTACAGTGGTAGTAGAGTAGCCCAGCTCGCGTTTTTCGCGTTTTACGGCAAGGGCCGTAACAACTACATCGTCGAACGTGCTGTTGTCTTCTTCTAAAACAACATCTACCTGGTTGCTGGTACCAAGGGTTATGGTTTGCTTACGCATACCTACATAAGAAATTACGAGCTTTTTGGCGGTCTCGTCTACCGTAATAGAGTACTTGCCATCCACATCGGTTACTGCACCGTTGGTAGTAGAGCCATCTACCACCACGTTTGCACCAATAACCGGCTGTTTATCGGCCGCTGAGGTTACTGTACCTGTAATGGTGCGCTGTGCAATTGCCATGTTGCAGGCCAGCACAAACACCAGTACAAGTGCTTTGTACATTTGTTTCATAGAACTGTAG
>JBJOOW010000439.1:0-6000 GCA_046051095.1 Bacteroidota bacterium
GTATAATTTTATATATGTACAGCACACGGTACCCGTATGGTAATTAATTGCCCGTAAATTTTAGTTTAGCGCCACTAACACCACCGCATGAAAGTTTGGATTGCCAAAGCCATAGTACAAAAGGCTATTTCGTATATGCCGTTTAAGCACCGTATTAACTACCTTTTTCAGCGGTATGTTACCAAAGGCGTGCTGCTTACCGATGCGCTAATGGACGATAAGCTTACACATTGCCAAACCCACCTGCAGCAGTTTTTTAAGCACCGCGGTGTGCAAAGCGGCTGTACCACGCTGGAACTGGGTACCGGCTGGTACCCTATAGTGCCTATTGGCTTTTACCTGGCCGGCGCCGATAAAATTTACAGTATAGATGTAAGCGACCTGCTGGAGACCGAAGCCATTAAGCACACCATACGCCGCTACCTGCAATACCACCAAAGTGGTAAACTGGCCACTTTTTTACCACAGGTAGATACCGCGCGCCTTGCAAAGTTAGAGGGCCTGCTTACACAAAACCTGCCGCCGCACCAAATGCTGGAGCAGCTAAACATATACACCATACTGGGCGATGCACGCAATACCAAATTTGCCGATGCCAGTTTTGATTTGATAAACAGCAACAACACCTTTGAGCATATTTACCCCGAAATACTATTGCCCATACTGGTAGAGTTTAAGCGCCTGCTAAAGCCTAACGGCTTAATGAGCCACTTTATTGATATGAGCGACCACTTTGCGCATTTCGATAAAAGCATATCGGTGTACAACTTTTTGCGGTTTACCGGGCAGGAGTGGAGCTGGATAGATAACAGCGTGCAGCCGCAAAACCGTTCGCGTATTTATACGCACCGCCAGCTACACCAGCAGGCCGGCTTTAAAGTGCTTGAAGAAGTTAACCGCCCGGGTAGTGTAGAGGAACTTAAAACCGTACCACTGGCGCAGCCTTTTGCAGCCCACCCCGCCGCCGATGTAGCTATTACGCATAGTTTGTTTGTAAGCGAAAAGTAGTGGCATTACAACAGCCGTAACCTACCTGTATTTTTATTACCCTGCGAACATATAGGGCTGCTACACAGTTATTATACTATGCAGCCCCATACCTTACTACACCGCTATGCCGATATTGTTGACCGTATAGATGCCGTAGATGTTATTGCCTATGCCCAAACCCGCAACTATACCAACGGTAGTGTAAGCTACCTTTCGCCCTATATATCGCGCGGGGTGGTTACGTTGCCGTTTGTGTTGCAGCGGGTGTTGCAGCGCTACACAGCTAAGCAGGCGTATACATTTATTTTTGAACTGGCCTGGCGCGAGTATTTTAAGCGGCAATGGTACCAGCTGGGCGCTGCCATGTTTACCGATGTAAAACAACCACAGCAGGGTGTACAGCAACACGGTGTGCCTGCCGCACTGGTTAACGCTGCCACTGGTATACAGGGTATAGATGCTGCTATACAACATCTGTATCTGCATGGGTATATGCACAACCATGTGCGTATGTACACGGCATCGGTAGCCTGCAACATTGCGCACGCACACTGGCTGCAACCGGCGCAGTGGTTGTATTACCACCTGGCCGACCACGACCTGGCCAGTAACCATCTTAGCTGGCAATGGGTAGCTGGTACGTTCTCCAGCAAACGGTATTACGCCGATCAGCAGAATATTAATAAATACACCGGCACAGCACAGCGCGATACGTTTTTAGATGTGCCTTACCCTATGTTGCCACACCTGCAGGTGCCGCCGCATTTGCAGCAAAGTGTTACGCTTAATTTGCAAACACAGTTACCGGTTACGCCACTACCGGTTATAGATAATAACCTGCCGCTGTTGCTATACAACAGCTACAACCTTAACCCGCTGTGGCGCAGCAACCAACCGGCCAACCGGGTGTTGTTGTTAGAGGCCTCGCACTTTCAGCAGTATCCGGTATCGGAAAGGGTTATTGCTTTTATTATGCAGCTGGCAACTAACATACCTGGCCTGCAGGTTTATTGTGGCGAGCTATGCGATTTGCCACTGCAAAGTGTACCGGCTATATACAGCGTACAGCACCCCGCTTTTACACACTACCCCCGCGTGCACGACGAGCCCGGGTGGCTGTTTCCGCAGGTAACAGTTGCCAAAGGTTCGTTTATGAACTACTGGAAACAATGCAGCCGCTATTTGCCTGCTTAATACGGTGTTACTTGTATTGCAAATGGTTTATTGTTTAATGTGTTGGCAACGGTATAAAACAAAAAAGCCCGCACATACCTTGTGCGGGCCAAGCTAACAACATGTAAATGGCTATTACTTGTTTACTATAATTTCTGCACCCAGTGCCTGAGCGCCCGAGCCACCCAGAAAACCTTTGGCAAACACGGTGTAAATTTTACCGGCTTCTAAGGTAATGGTTGGTAAGGTAAGTGCTACAGTGCTGGTACCGGCTACGCGTACATCCAGGTTATACGAACCTGCATCAAGCGGTGTAAAGGCAGTGTATTCTTTAAATGCTTTGTTGCCAAATACTACAGCGCCGCTGCTGGCTACTGCTACATCTACAGCCGGTGCGTTAGGCGATAAGTGTACAAAACGTACGTGTGCTTTGCCTGCTGCAGGTGCGGTAAGGTCGTCGGTTAATACCACAGCCGATATTTTGCTTACAGAATCTACTGCAAATACCGAGTAGTTTTTGTCGGCTTCCAGGTTAAGGTCGGCATTAATAACAGTGGTGCTGGTACCGCTGGCATTTACTTTAATGTTGCGGGTACCGCTTTCTACTTTCAGGTAGCCGGTATTGTTGGGAAAGTTTAGTGCTGCAGAGTTTTGTTTGCTGTTATCTACCAGCAAATCTACACCCGGTGCATCTGGCGAGGCGTGTGTTACCAGTACGTTGGCATAGGTTTTAGTTTCATCTTTTTTGCACGATGAGAAGGTAACCAGCGTTAAGGCTACCACTACAAGGGTGAACATCGAAAACGACTTTTTCATGATTGATTTTGGTTTATGTTATTAATACCCATACCAACACACGCTTTTGGTTTTTTGTTCTGCCGCTATATGTAAAAAAATGTAAAATGAGTTTTTGTGCCTATGTGTGGGCGGTGTTTTAGTAGTACTTTACACCAGTGTGCCGGTAAGTGAAACAGGCTGATTTTTAAACTGAAAATTGCCCTGTTTTATTCCTTTTTTTCTGTGTTTTTAGATGGGGATTTCGTATCTTACAGGGTACCAAAAACACAAGATGTATACAGAAATTACAGCCATTTCGCCAAGTGAACACATGCGCCGCAGGCCCGCTATGTATTTAGGTAGTACCGACAAAAAGGGTTTTGCAGGTATGCTGCAAAATGCGTTGGTAGATTTTACAGAGTTGTACCAAACCGATAATTTTTTATGCTGTATAGAGTTTGATAAACAGTTTGTAAAACTGGAGCTTACCGGGCAACTTAACACAGTGCTTACCGCTAAAGCCCTTGGGCCTATCAGCAACAAATACGGCTATTTGTATATTACTGCAATGGCTTACCTCAGCAGTCGATTCGAGGCGCAACTGGGGCATACTACTTTGGTATTTGTAAATGGCGAATTAGTTAACAGCCCACCGGTGTTTAACCATAACCCTACAGCAACAATCAGTATGGTTTTTATACCCGATGATACAATTTTTAAGGGCGCAGTACTGGATTATGAGTGGCTTAACCAAACCCTAAAACAGTTTGCTATGCTTAACCGGCATATGCAATTACTTATTAAAGATTGCCGGCAGCCTTACCTTAACCAAAGCTACCACTATTACCCTAATGGTATTGCACAGCTTTTTGAAAAAACAATTAACGAACGCCACAGCGGCAACCAGTTTACATTGCAGGTAGAACATACTACAGCTAATTACGCATACCAGTTATGCATTGGCTTTAACCGTGCTTTATGGAAAAACGAAACACTTAGTTTTGCCAACCATATACACACGTACGCCGGAGGCTCGCTGCAAGATGGTGTATTACAGGGCGTAATTAAAGCATTAAAGCTGTACGTAAGCCGCTTTGCAGGGCGGCAATATAATTTTACCCGGGGTATTGTAAAGCAAGGCCTAACGCAGGTACTTGCCGTGCGTGGTGCTAATTTAGAATTTGCCGGCTGTACCAAAGCGGAACTGGCTGTGCCCCTTATTAAAACCGAAGCCCGCAATCTGGTTTTTAATGCAGTGTTAACCTACCTTAACCAACACCCGCAACATGCCGGCAATTTTATTGCCATGTTTGATAAAACTGTTTACCACCAAACCGAACGCCAGTTAACCCATTGTACCATGCAATGTATAGTAGCACAACCCAATGTAGCCGTGGTAGGTTAGGGTTGTACACAGTAAACCGGTATTGCACAGTTAGCCATACCACATATATTTACACCTAAATACACATACACTATGGGCATGATTGGTTACATACTGCGCGCCACACCGGCCGAACTGGAAGAATACATGAACGACAGCGCTTTGCTTGAAAGCAAAATGGCAGAGGAGGAGCTTGACGAAGATAAACTGGTAGATTTAGATAAGGCCTGGGATGGTATTATTTACCTGCTAACCGGCGAGGGCTTTGCCACCAGCGAGCACCCGCTGCGCAACGTTATATTCAGCGGACAACTGGTACACGAAGAGCAGGAGATGGGCTATGGCCCCGCACACTACAACACGCCCGAACAGGTAGCCGAACTAAGCGCCCTGCTTGATAAAATAGAGGCTGAAGAATTACGCACCAAATACAACCCTGCCGATATGGAAGAAAAAGACGTATACCCCTCGGCCTGGGAAGACGACGAAGAGATAGTTACTTATCTGTTAGATAACTTCGAATCGGTACGCGCTATATACGCCGAGGCTGCATTGAATGGCGAGGCTGTAATTATGTTTGTTAGTTAAATTTAGGTAACTATACCAATTTACACCCTCCATTACGCCAAACTTCTGTTAGGTGTTGGCTTTATTCTGTCTGTTTTATAAAAACTATGTCTGATTTACAATTAAATGTTTGCTGTGTTCTTCTCCAGTAGAATTCAGTATTGTCATTTAATGCCCAGTTGTTATTATCGGTGAATCCAAAATTTTTAATGAGAATTTGAAGTATATCGACATTTCCTATTATTATTTTTTTTGAGAATATTAGCTTCATTATTCTTAAGAATATTTCATTTGTGTCGAGAGTTTCGACCGACAGCCAATTTTTAATTTCAGTTTTGAAAAATGTTTCAGTTTGGTTGTCATCCAAGATAATTGATTTGACACTTGGAAGTTTTTGGAATGTTACAAGAACATCTCCTTTGATACTATTAGACCGATTTATTTGTCTCGGAGTGAAAGTCTTTTGAACCAGCCATTCAAAAGAAACCATTTCAAAGCCGTTTTTTATGCAAGCATTTGTTATTGCTTTCCATTCCAATCCAGAAAGTGAATGATAAGTCAAGGAAAAAAAGCCACCTAACTTTAAAACCCTTCTTATTTCTGAAAACGCTTCGTTTATTTCTTCTTCAAACTTTAAAGTGTTTTTGTCCCTGTGTTTACTGTCTGATATTACAATCTCTTTTTTATATTCTGGTGTTAACCTAAGCCACGAATTCCAAATAATACTCTGCTCGAAGTATGGAACAGCATCACCGTAAGGAGGGTCAGTGAAAATGTAGTCTACACTATCACTCGGAATTTTTAGTGACTTAGCATCATACTGTGTTACTGTATATGAATTTGAATAGTTATTTAATAGGCTTTTATTAAAAAAGCTCAGATAGTCTTTTTTTCCTTTGACAATCTTGTCTAGTCTGTTTTCAAAATATTGAAGCACATTGTTTTCAAGATATGTCTCACCAATGTAGAAACCTGTCATCCAAGCCCCCTGTGACATATCTCCTCTGGACTTTATAGGAGGTACTAATTTTGAACAGTTAGCGAGATTAGCAGTAAATGCCAATTTAAGTAATTGTTGTTCATTGCCTGAAGATTTGGATTCTATAAGA
>JBJOOW010000440.1:0-2958 GCA_046051095.1 Bacteroidota bacterium
GAATTGCTGGAGCGTCAGTTTCCGGTAGATTCTACCGAGCAGTCGCTCAAACTAAAATCGCCACACGATTTTGCCGAGCGTATATCGGTACACGTTAACCACCTTAACCGCGCAGTAAAAGAGGTAACCGGCAAAAGCACTACCGAGTTAATTGCTGCCCGTGTAGCTGCCGAAGCCAAGGCGCTACTGCGCCATACCGATAACAGCGTAGCCGAAATTGCCTACAGCCTGGGATTTGAACACGCTACCAACTTCAACAATTTTTTTAAAAAGCAAACCGGCCAAACACCCAAAACCCTGCGCAGCCCCCGTTAAATAATTTTAACGCTTGTTTTTTGCAGTTGTTTGATTTGCATAATTTTTGGTTTGAAGCGCATAATTAAACTTCGATGCCGTACCCCACTTTTGCACCCGCAAACAGGAACAACTAATGCCTGTTTGCGATGCGATTATGAGCACCACCCGGTTACAGCCCCTGTTATTATTCACTTTTTTATTGGTAAACCAGCTTAATGCACAGCAGGTACTTACGCTTAAACAAGCCGTAAATACAGGCCTGGCAAACTATGGTACTATAAAGGCAAAGCAAAACTATGCAGGTGCCAGTAAGGCATTAATAATGCAGGCTAAGCGCGAGTACGTACCTAACCTTAACCTTTCGGCACAGCAAGATTATGGTACTGTAAACGGGCAAAACGGTCCGCTGTATGGTTTCGGTGGCTTTGGTGTGGCTTCATCTGGCTTGCCGCTTAGCAGCCAAAACTGGAACGCCGCTTTCGGCTCCCTTTATCTGGCTAACGTAAACTGGGATTTTTTTACGTTCGGTCGCGTATTTGGCCGTATTAAAATAGCCAAAGCTACTGCCGAGCGCGACCAGACCGACCTGGAGCAGGAGCAGTTTCAGCACCAGATAAAAGTGGCTGGTGCGTACCTTAACCTGTTGGCCGCACAGCGCATTGTATTATCGCAACAGCGTAACCTGGATAGGGCAGAAGTATTTAAACAAAGCACTGTTGCCCGCGCCAACAACGGGCTTATAGCCGGTGTAGATTCATCGCTGGCAGCGGCAGAGGTAAGCCGCGCCCGCATACAGCTTACACAGGCCACCGATGCCGCGCAGGAGCGCGCCAACCAACTGGCTGTGCTAATGGGTGTACCGGTTACCGATTTTGTTCTTGATACTTCTTTTTTAAATAAAGTACCCGCCAACATATTAAGTGCTACCGTTACCGATACGGCCAAACACCCTCTGCTGCGCTACTACCAAAGCCGTATAGATTTAAGCGCACAACAGCTTAAATATTACCGCCGCTCGTTTTATCCTACGTTTAGCATGTTTGGTATTATACAGGGTCGTGGTTCGGGGTTCGATTACTCGTATACGCAAGACCAGACACACTTTACACAAAACTACGGCACCGGTGTAACGCCTACGCGGGGTAACTACCTGTTTGGCCTGGGTATGAACTGGAACTTAACAACAGTGCTACGCGGCACACCGCAGGTTAAAGCACAAAAGCTGATAACGCAGGGCCTGCAGGATGAATACACTCTGGCATCGCAGCAGGTAAATGCGCAGCTTACACTGGCCGACCAACGCATTAAAAACGCACTGGCTAACTATGCCGAAGCACCCGTGCAGGTAAAAGCTGCTTCCGATGCTTACCTGCAACGCAGCACACTATACAAAAACGGCCTTTCTACAATTGTAGATGTTACACAAACCATGTATTCGCTAAACCGCGCCGAAACCGACCGCGATATAGCCTACAGTAATGTGTGGCAGGCATTGTTGCTTAAAGCCGCCGCCGCCGGAGACCCTACCATATTTATGAACGAATTTTAATTGAGAAGAAATGAATAGCCTGATACGTTTTGCACTCCGTAAACCAATATCGGTACTGGTATTGGTGGCTGGCCTGTTCTTTTTTGGTATAAACGCTACCCGCGATATTAAGGTAGATATATTACCCAAAATGAACCTGCCGGTAATTTATATAGCCCACCCTTTTGGTGGTTACACCCCTAACCAAATGGAAGCCTACTTTGGCAAGCAGTATGTAAACATATTGTTGTTTGCCAATGGCGTTAAAAGTATAGAAACAAAAAATATACAGGGCCTTACGCTGATGAAGCTAACCTATTATGAAGGCACCAATATGGCGCAGGCTGCGGCCGAAATAAGCGCACTGGCTAACCGTATACAGGCGGCTTTCCCGCCGGGCAGTAACCCGCCGTTTGTTATCCGTTTCGATGCTTCATCGCTGCCGGTAGGGCAGTTGGTACTTAGCAGCCCTAAGCGTAGTAATAACGAGTTGCAGGATATGGCCAACGTATATGTACGTTCTTCGTTTACTGCTATACCGGGCCTGCTGGCACCGGCACCATTTGGTGGTAGCCCGCGTACTATAGAAATAAACGTAGACCCCGAGCTGATGCGCTCGCACAACCTTACGCCCGACCAGATTGTAGAGGCCATCCGCCTTAATAACCAAACGGCACCATCGGGTAACGTACGCATAGGCGATAAAAACTACATTACACCTACCAACAACACCATCCGCGATTTAAAAGATTTTGAAAACATACCATTGTTTAAAGGTGGCGTGCAAAACCTGTACCTGCGCGATGTAGCCGTGGTAAAAGATGGTGGCGATATAACTGCCGGCTATGCCCTGGTTAATGGCAAACGTTCGGTGTATATAAGCATAGCCAAAGCCGGCGATGCCAGCACCTGGGAGGTGGTAAAAAACCTGAAAGCCAACCTGCCTAAAATACAAAGCACACTACCCGAAGATGTTACGCTCTCATACGAGTTCGACCAATCGGTGTATGTAATTAACGCGGTTAAAAGTTTGATAAGCGAGGGTGTAATAGGCGCCTTGCTTACCGGTTTAATGGTGTTGCTGTTTTTGGGCGATAGGCGCGCCGCACTGATAGTTATATTAACTATTCCTA
>JBJOOW010000441.1:0-5197 GCA_046051095.1 Bacteroidota bacterium
GTAAAATCGAGGTCGTTTGCGGCTACCATTACATAGCGTGAACGGAATTTAAGGTTAGCTGTATTAAGGCTAAAGCCATTAATAAGCGGCTGGGTGGTAATAATTAGAAACGTTTTTTTGCCGGCTGCCGGTGTTACCCCCATATACGAATAACTAATGTTGGCTTTGCCCAGGTAAGGCTGGTCGGCCTCGGGGTAAGGGTCGCCGCCGCCGGTAGCAGAGTAGTAAATAGCTTCATCGCGGCCTTGGAACGTGGTTGAAAAGTCTTTGGTAAGTGTTTTTTTAGGGAAACCAAAATGGCTTACTGCTGCCTGGCAGGTGGTAGTATCCAGTAAACCCGCACTCCACTGCATATGCAGGGTAGGGGTGCTTAGTGTGTTGTATTTGTTGGTGTACGAACTTAGTATTACACTATCGTTACGAAAAAGAACATCGGTATAAGCCCGGCTGGCTCCTTTAACAGCCTCTGCAAAACGATAATAAGAGTAGGTAGGCGTTTCTACCACACTATCTGCTAAAAAATACGATACACGGGTCATGCCAGCAAAGTACCCGCCATTGCGAAATGCTACCCTGTACTGTCCGTTATGCTTTGCAATAAAGAACGACATATGGATATCATTCATAGAGTCCAGCTCGTTTTTGGCAGAAATCTGGTTTTCTGCTACCGGTCTGAAATCAACTATCCACATAGGGAAACTGCCCAACTGCGTAGTTGAAGTAACCGGACCACTCCATATACCTTTAATTTTATTTAGCACACCATAGCCATAGGTGGTTTCCAGCGTGGTGTACTGGTTGTTGTTATTATTGTTGTTGCTGTTATTGTTTTTGTCTTTATTACACTGTGTGGCAAATACCAAAATCAATATGGCTACAGATATATTTACAATTGGGTTATAACTTTTCATAGTGTAAATAAAGTGTTTTAATAATAGCCTTGCAATGTGATGTTACTCAGTATTTTAAGTGTTGTTTGGTAGTTTTGTATGGCCCACAGGCAATTTTTTTTGAGTTTGAGCGACATATACACAATCCGGAGTGCCTGATATTCAGTTACTCTGATACATTTGCAACGCCAATTTTTTACGCATGTCTCAACCTAATGAACCAGCCAAACGCAAACTGCCAAGCTGGAACGAAATAGTAACCTCGCTTCGCATCTACCGTTTTATACTGCCGTACAAATGGCAGTTTATTATTGGTATGATATGTCTGGTAGTTTCTACCGGTGTGGTAACCGTAATACCCGGCGGCTTTGGTAAACTGGTAGATGCTGCTTCGCCGGCCAAGGAAACGATGAACCATATAGATGGAATACTAAAATCTAATACCGGCAACGAGCAAAAAATTGTACGTATAGATAGTGTAATAGCCATTGCCCAGCCACAAATAAGCCCCGAAGAAACACTTAGCCAAATAACGGGTATACTTAAATCAACCGAAGGCAGCACTAAAAAAGTAGAGCTTATTAATACGGCTATAAGGAATGCCCACAGGGAGATAAGCCCCGAAAAGCTAAAAGAGATTGGGGCCCTATTGGGTATTGTATTGCTTATACAGGCCGCTCTTTCTTTCCTACGTATTTACCTGTTTGAGTACGTAAGCCAGCACGCTATGAGCGCCATACGCCGAGCGCTGTACGAAAAAATAGTAACCCTGCCCATACAGTTTTTCGAAGAGAACCGCGTAGGTAACCTTACCTCGCGCATTAGCAGCGATGTAAGCCAGTTGCAGGACGCACTAACCAACCACCTGGCATTTTTTGTACGTCAGTTGGTGTTGCCTATTGCCTGTATACCTTTCATATTTGCCATATCGGTTAAGCTTACACTTATAATACTGGCACTGTTGCCGGTGCTGGTAATTGCTGCAGTTATCTTCGGCAGGTTTATACGAACCGTATCGCGAAAAGCTCAGGACGAGCTGGCCGAAAGCAATACTATTGTAGAGGAAACCTTTCAGGCAGTAGATGTTGTAAAGGCTTACACCAACGAGGCCTACGAAACACGCCGCTATGGTGCTATTAACCGCAAAGTGGCCGACCTTGGCCTGTATGCTGCCAAATACCGCGCAGCGTTTGTGTCGTTTATCATATTTGCCATGTTTGGCGCGGTGGTGTTTATTGTGTATGCTGGTCTTAATGAGGTAGCCAAAGGCAGCATGAGTATGGGCCAGTTGATACAGTTTTTTCTGCTAACCTTATTTATAGGCAGCTCGCTGGCCGGCCTTAGCGAAAGCTACTCGGTGCTGCAAAAAACCATCGGAGCATCGGAGCGCATAAACGAAATATTAGGCGAACAAAGTGAAACCAATGTGGCCGACGAAAACCTTATAACACCGGTGCAGGGCAACGTACAGTTTAGCAACGTACATTTTGCGTACCCATCGCGTAAAGATATGCAGTTGTTTAGCGGGCTTACTTTTGATGTAAAGGCCGGGCAGAAAATTGCATTGGTAGGCCCCAGCGGTTCGGGTAAATCTACCATTGTAAAACTGCTTAGCGGGTTGTATAAGTTTGATGATGGCGATATACAGATAGATGGTAAAAGTATACGCGATTACAACATAACCGCGCTGCGCCGCAACTTTGGCACCGTACCGCAAGAGACTATATTGTTTGGCGGCACCATACGCGATAACATAGCCTACGGCCGCCCCGGCGCTACCGATGAGGAAATTATTAATGCCGCTACACAGGCCAATGCTATCAGCTTTATCAATTCGTTTCCCGAGGGGCTGGATACCATAGTGGGAGAGAGGGGAGTAAAAATAAGTGGCGGGCAAAAACAACGTATTGCCATTGCCCGTGCTATACTACGCGACCCTAAAATACTGATACTGGACGAAGCAACCAGCGCACTGGATAGCGAAAGCGAAAAACTGGTAAAAGAGGCGCTGAACGGGCTAATGAAAAACCGTACAACATTTATTATTGCGCACCGTTTATCTACCATTCGCGAGGCCGATGTAATACTGGTAATTAATAAAGGTAAAATTGTAGAGCAGGGCACCCACGCCGATTTACAGAAACTGGAAAACGGCCTGTACAGCAACCTGCTTAAATTGCAGTATGAGTTGGAGTAGTTGTCAGTCAGCAGTTTACAATCGGCAGTAAAAAATGAGTAACGTAACAATAACTGTATTAATCATTAACACCTTAACACGATAACACGTCGATACATTAATACATGAAAATCTCAGCATCTATTTATTCCAGCAAAGAGAAAACACCGTTACAACTGGTGCGCGAACTCGATGCCCATGGTATAGATATGCTGCATATAGATTGTGCCGATAACAATAAGGTATTTGAAGATATTGCCGCAATCCGCAAAATATCATCAACCCCAATCGATTTGCACATCATATCACCAACTCCCGAAAAATATTTTAGTCAGATAGAAGAACTGGGTATAGAGTATGTAAGCTTTCAGTACGAGAATATACAAACCATGCCACAGTTACCCACCGGTGGTAAAACAAAATTTGGTTTATCTATTGTATCGGGCACACCGGTAAGTGTGTTCGATAAAGCCGGCGCGGGCTATTCGTTTATTATGCTTATGACCACCGTACCTGGCCAAAGCGGCGGGCAGTTTAATCGCGATAGCTTTCAAAAAGTAATTGAGTTTAAAACCCTGTACCCACGTACACAGGTACATGTAGATGGTGGCGTAAACGATGAGATAGCCTACATACTGCGCCTGTTGGGCGTTAATGCCGTGGTATCGGGCAGCTATCTGGTAAATCACCAAAGCCTGGGTGCCGGTATGCTTAGCCTGCACAAAACACAGGCCGAAGGCCACAGCAATTTTATGGTAAGCGAGTTTGCTACACCGGTAACCAACCTGCCCGTGCTGGTTAACCATAACCTGCAGTTTACCACCATACTGCAAACCATGGATAAATACGCCATGGGTTTTGTGCTTATAACCGATGCCGATGGTAAACTACAGGGCGTGGTAAGCAACGCCGACGTACGCAAGGGCCTGCTGCGCCATACCGGTAACTACAACGCCGTAACAGCCACCGATGTAATAAACACCAACCCGGTATTTGTTACCGAAACAGCTACTGTGGCGCAGATAATACGCCGCTTAAACGAGCTTAGTTTTATTGTTCTATTTTTACCCGTTGTAAATAATAATGGCACACTAACCGGTGCTGTACTGTTGAATAACCTAACCCGAGTATAATGATTGTACATTTAAATAAAAGCGTGAGCAAAGAGCAGGCCGAACAGCTTGCACAAAAATACCAGGCCATACTGGTAGATAACGGTAGCCTGGTGCTGGTAACGCCCAGCAAGCTAAAAGCCGCCGATGAAGAATTACAGAAAGTAGCCGAACAGGTATTTGTAACCGATACCGATATACAACTGGCCGGCAAGCAATACATAGCCACCAAACGCACGGTAGATTTAGGCTGTGTAACCGTAGGGGGCAACACCAACAACACCGTAGTAATAACCGGCCCGTGCAGTGTAGAGAGTGAAGAGCAGATTGAAAGCGCCGCACAACTTTGTGTTGAGTTAGGTGTAAAGGTACTACGTGCCGGTGCTTACAAGCCGCGTACATCGCCTTACACGTTTCAAGGTTTGGGCTTAGAGGGCTTAAAGCTGCTGGATAAAATGCGCAGTAAATACGGCCTTAAAATTATTACCGAGGTGCGCGACAGTACCCATGCCGATGAGGTGATTGAATACGCCGATATTATACAGATAGGTGCAAAAAGTATGTACGACCATGGCATATTGCGCAAGTGCGGCAAAAGCCGTAAACCGGTGCTGCTTAAGCGCGGCTTCGGCACTACCTTGCAGGAGTTTGTACAAAGTGCCGAGTTTATACTTAGTGGTGGCAACCCCAACGTAATGTTGTGCGAACGCGGCATACGTACGTTTGAAACCAAAACCCGCTTTACGCTGGACCTGTGCGGCGCGGCATGGCTAAAACAATACACCAACCTGCCTGTGGTACTTGACCCAAGTCACGCTATTGGTTACGCTTACGGCGTGCCCGATTTATCGCGTGCGTGTGTGGCAATGGGTATAGATGGCCTGCTGATAGAAACACACCCTAACCCGAAAGTAGCCAAAAGCGATGCCGACCAGCAACTGAACTTTGAAGAGTTCCGCGCATTATACGCCAGCCTTAAAACTGTGGCCGGTGCTGTGGGGTATAAGGTGGTGTAGAAA
>JBJOOW010000442.1:0-2998 GCA_046051095.1 Bacteroidota bacterium
TATCGGTGTGGTTTTGCTGGCTGTAGTGCAACGCCAGAAACTGTGCCGGTGTAAGGCCGGGTGTTTCGGCTTTGTGCTCAAAGTAGTGTAGTACCAGCACTGGTGCTTTCAGCAACTCGTGAAACTCGGTATTGCCAATTAAAAACAGGGCCGTAAAAAATATAAGGGCTGCTTTTTGCACGGGACAAAGCTAAGCTAAATAAATTAACAATGTGTTGCCGCTGCGGTATTTAAGTTTTTTTATGCGGAGAAAGTATTGCCGGTTTTTATAAAACTACAAGGCGGTTAGCATCAGCAAAGCCCCGGGCACCATACTAACCTGCATAGGTGTATAGCCAGCAAATTCGCCATCGGTATCTATGGGTAAAGGCTGTGGCGATGTGATATTTATCACAGATGCTGTATGGTAGCTCATTTGCGGGTGGTTTATTTTTAGCCCTTTACGCACATTGCCCAGGTTAAGTAAATAATCCCACAACGATATATTGGCCCCCAGCGTTATGTGAAATTTGCCATCGTTAAGCTCTGCGTCGGGTGCTACGCCCAGGCCGGCACCAAAGTACTTGCCATTGGCTATTATATAGCTAAGTATGTTGCCCTCGTAGGTAAAGGTATCGGCTACAGCTTTAATGGGCTGGTGCCTGTAACTTAAAAAGCCGGCAATTATAGCCCGCTGAAATGTAAGAAACGCCCCCATCCACTTAGTATATCCCGAAAGGCGCTGGGCAATAAACCCACCCAAACCCACATCGGCAATATTTATAAAATACCGCGTACTGGGTTTGCCTTCCGGCGTAGTGAACGATAACAACCCGGCATCAACCGATTTTACACTGCGCGCTTCTATTAACTGATATAATTGTGGTAAGCTGTTGCGCATACCAATACTGCGTGCAAAATCGTTTCCGGTACCACACGGTAATAAACCGGCAATAACACTTTTGTTGCCCGATAACAACACACCGTTTACAACTTCGTTCATTGTGCCATCTCCACCAACGGCTATTACGTAGTTGCTGGTTTGCGATTCCAGCCTGGCCAGTTCAATAGCGTGGCCTGCATATTCGGTGTACTTAAACTGCAACCGGTAGGCGCTGCCGAACAATAAATTTGCCTGTTTTACCAGTTGCTGGTTGCCGCGGTGTTTGCCGTGCAGTACAAAACTTACTATTGCCATGTGGGTTGGTATGTTAGTTTGTTAACGTGCTTTGGTTATAAGGTATGTAACTATGGGGCAGCTTAATTTCTATACATCAAAAAACTTAGCGGCACTTGGTACTACCAGGCTGTTGGGCATTAAGGTAGCTGCAACAGCACCAACCTTATTAATAAAGCCGGGTATTACCACTGCTTTATTACGCATTAACCCATCTAACCCTTGTTTGGCAACTTCGTCTGCCTTCATCATAAAAGTGGCGTTCTTTTCTATCACTTTATCCATACCGGCAGGTGCAAAAAACTCGCTTTCGGTACCGCCGGGGCACAGGGCTGTTACATAGGTGTTGTTATTGCGCAACTCGTGGCGTATAGCCTGTGTAAACGATGCCATAAACGATTTGCTGGCACAGTACACGGCCATGTTAGGTGTAGGTTGAAACGCACCGGTGCTGGAAGTGTTTAGCAGATAACGGCGTTGTGTAGTGTCGCTGTTATTTAAAAAGGCGTGCGCCATTTTTATCATGCTATCCATGTTCAGGTGCATTACTTCCAGGTGTTTCTCAAGCGGCTTTTCGTCGAATTTACCAAAGTAACCCATGCCGGCATTGTTTATCAGCATATTAACGTTGTAGCCGTTTTCTTTTACCCAGCCAAATATTTTGGTGTGTGCTGCATGGTCTAGCAAATCGGCTGTATGGGTATGAACCGTAATATTTTTGCTACGTAATTCATTGGCCAGCTGGTCAAGCAAGTGTTGCGAACGGGCAACAAGAATAAGATTCATGCCTCGGTTGGCACATTCGTAGGCAAATGCTTTTCCAATACCTTTACTGGCGCCGGTAATAAGGGTGTAGTTCATATATGCAAGGTAATAAAAGAAATTATTTTGCTTTACTGCTGTTTGTCAGTTATTGAAAAGGCTGTAATTAGCTTTGTAAGGTATACTTTTTATTGTTGCCGGTATTTAATACAGCACTGGCAGGTATTACTTTATTTTTTTGCGTACTATTTTACCATCAAAAATACCGCTTACATATATGTAATTGCCATATACCAACGCTGTACTGCCGGCGCTAAGTTGTGCGCCTTTATCAAAGTAAGCCACACTTTGTGTTTTGGTAACAGGGTTAATGCGGTATACTGTGGTGGGAGAGTAGTGGGTACTGTCTTTCATGTGTTTTAAAAACTGGAGAAAGCGTAGGTGGCCCGGCACCAGCAGGTCGGTGCCATCAAAGCGTATATTGTCGGCACCGGCTACTTTACCTACTACTTGTTTATTAATCATTTTGCCCTTTTCAAAATCAAACTGCCATACTTTGTTTTGCATGGTGCTGGCCAGGTAAACTGTTTTATTATCCTTAATGGTTATGCCATTGGTGTAGCAAAATTTTTCGGCTGCTATGGTACAGTGTTTGCCATCCCAATAACTAACCTGTGCTTTTTTTACCTTGAATAATACCTCGCTAATGCTGCGCTGCTTTTTTAAATCGTTGCTGATAAGTATGGTGCCATCGCTAAAGCCTGCAACTGCATTAGGCGAATAAATAAGGCTGTCGGTTACTTTTTCTATAAACACCAATTCGTCTTTCAATACATGGTACCGTAAAATAGAGTTAATGTGTTTGGTGTGCTCGTGGTTAACTACCAGCAGTACAAGGTCGCCACCGGTGCTTGGCCATTTGGGTGTAAGTTTCACTAAATCTATACCATGCGGGTTAAACAGTAACCCTACGGGTTCGTTAATACGCTTTAAAACGCGGCGGCTACCGGTGTTGGGGTAGTAGGCTTCTATTTCGCCATAGTCGGGCTGCCCTTCGCGGCGCGCATTGCACGATATAAG
>JBJOOW010000443.1:0-3145 GCA_046051095.1 Bacteroidota bacterium
CCAGTTTTAACTTTAAGTACGATATAAGTAAAACAGTATCTATACGGGCATCGTATGCGCAGGGGTTCCGTGCGCCATCGTTAAAAGAATTGTCGCTGCTGTTTGTAGATGTAAACCACAACATACAGGGCAACAGCAAACTAAAAGCAGAGCGCTCGCACAATGCGCAGATAGAAGTTGTATATCAACCAACGGTCAAAGATTTCAGGTTTACTCTGCGCCCGGTGTTTTTCTTTAACCATATCAGCAACATGATATCGCTGGCACTGGCCGACCCTGCTACACAGTTATACACGTATCTGAACATTGATAAATTTCAGAGCACCGGCGCTAACGTTAATGCAGCTATCAGCCATAAGTATTTTGATTTTACAGCCGGCATGAGCTATACGGGCCGGTACAACTCGCTTAGCGAAACACTGAATGTGCCGCACTTTAGCTGGTCGCCCGAGTTTACTTCGTCGCTATCGGTTAACATACCCAAAATAAACACCAGCGTAGCGTTGTTCTATAAGTTTAATGGCGCTATACCCGGCTATGCTATTAACGAAAACAACACCGTATACCAAACCGCTATACAAAGCTACAGTATACTCGATGCCAGCATAACTGCCCGTATATGGAAAGAAAGATTTGTAATAAGTGCCGGAGCTAAAAACATGCTGAATGTAAAAAGCATAGGTTATAACGCTGCCGGTGGCGGGGCCCATTCATCGGGTGCACAAAGCATGAATGTGGGTATGGGTATTACCGGTTTTGTAGCGCTTAAAATAAACATTGCCAACAATTTTAAAGCAGCACATGGTACAGGCAAATAAAAACGTTCGGAACTGGTTACTGATAATGGTAATGACCCTTTCTATACTGGGACTGTTTACGCTAAGCTCGTGCGAGAAAGAAGAACCGCTATGGAAACTACCACCGCCGGGTGCAGAAGAAACCGACCAGGTTGCCATGGGCGAAAACTACGAAACAACTATCTATTACAAGTTCAGTACAAAAAATAAAATAGAGCGCAGCCTTAACACCTGGCATTTAGCGTTCGAATCGAAACCCGGTGGCTGGCATATACGCGTAAATGGCGGCAGGGCTATGCAGGTATGGCGCACCGGTTCAACCAGTTTTGATGATGTATTTAGCCCTACGGAACATTCGAACTGGGATTGGGATACACCGGATGGTAACGATGACTCTACCGCTATTGGCAACTGGCTTACCGACACAAACAGTAGACAATCGGGCATGCAGGTGTATATACTGGATATGGGTTTGAATGCAACACCCCAATACAAAAAGCTACAACTGCTGTCGGTTAACGATACTTCGTACACCTTTAAATATGCCAACGCCGATAACAGCGAACAGCAAATAACTACCCTACGTAAAAGCGGTGTAAGTACTTATACATATTTCGATTTATCTACCAATACCATAGTAGATTACGAACCTGCCCCACAACTATACGATATTAAGTTTGAACGCTACCGGTATGTATTTGTTGAAGATGGCGTACCTACACCCTACCTGGTTAACGGTGCCTTGCTAAATGGTGTTAATACATGGGCGGTAAGATTAAACAGCACAAACTTTGATTCGGTTAGTTACGATACAGTGAAAGATATACCGCTTAGCACTAAAAACGATACCATAGGCTACAATTGGAAATACTATGATTTTGACCTTAGTCTTTATACTATTGCACCTAACCTGTTTGTAGTAAAAGACAGTGAGGGCAACCTTTGGAAATTACAGTTCTTCGATTTTTATAACGATACGGGTATTAAAGGCTACCCTAAATTCAAATTTCAGCGATTATGAAAAAAGCATCCTTGATAACATCTCTATTACTAACGGCGGCATCGCTTGTAGCACAACCTAACGAGAGCAAGCACCTTAGCAACATACAACAGCTTACCTTTGGTGGCGATAATGCAGAGGCCTACTTTAGCTTTGATGGCAAAAACCTAAGCTGCCAGGTTACCAATAAAAAATGGGGGCTTGAGTGCGACCAGATTTTTGATTTTGATATTGCCAAAGCTGCTAAAGACAGTACCTATCGCCCTAACCTTATAAGCACCGGTAAAGGCCGTACCACCTGTTCATTTTACCTGCCGGGCAATAAACAAATACTTTATGCATCTACCCACTTAGGTGGCGATAGCTGCCCGCCACCACCGCCACACATACCCGGCAAATACCTGTGGGCCATCTATTCCGACTTCGACATTTTTGTTGCCGATAAAAAAGGAAAAATTACCAAGCAGCTAACCAACTCGCCGGGCTACGATGCCGAAGGCACTGTATCGCCGGATGGTAAGAAGATAGTTTTTACCAGCACCCGTAGTGGCGACCTTGAACTATGGACCATGGATATAGATGGCAGTAACCTTAAACAAATAACCAACGGACTTGGCTACGATGGCGGCGCTTTCTTCTCGCCCGATAGTAAAAAGCTGGTGTTTCGTGCATCGCGCCCACAAACTGCCGAAGATGTAAAAGAGTACAAAGACCTGCTGGCGCAAAACCTGGTAGCACCTACTAACATGGAGATATACACCTGCAATGCAGATGGCAGCGACCTGAAACAGATTACGCATTTGGGCAAAGCCAACTGGGCACCTTTCTTTACGCCAGATGGTAAAAAAATAATATTCTCATCTAACCATGCATCGGCACGCGGGTACGATTTTCAGTTATACACCATTAATACCGATGGCACCGGACTTGAGCAGATAACTACCGAGAGCGTGTTTAATGCGTTCCCTATGTTTTCGCCGGATGGTAAAAAGTTAGTTTGGAGCAGCAACCGCAACAATGGCGGCACACGCGATACCAACCTGTTTATAGCCGATTGGCATTAAGCTGCACCCTGTATAATAGCCTGCAGGCCGTTGAATACCTAATAAAAAAAGCGAAGTATTTAACGGCCTGTTTTTATTTTTTTATGTTAGTTAATAACAACCCGCCAACAAGTTATTTTGCACAAAAATTACTGTTGGTAACTAAATTTGGAAGCGAACTATTGCTATTGATTTTTAGGCACTTACACATTATTGCACCTTACTTTGCTGTGCATTTCAATCGCGCAAAAAAAAATGCAAATCCTTTTCAACAGCCTGTGATTATTTTTTGAAACGAGGCTATG
>JBJOOW010000444.1:0-4414 GCA_046051095.1 Bacteroidota bacterium
AGCTCGTTCTTTATAATAGCATTGGGTTTTAGTTTACAACAAATAGCCGCTAACCCGTTTGTGGTACTGCTGGGCGAGCAACGCACCGGTGCCCACCGCCTTAGCCTTGCCGGTGGTGTAAACTCGGTAGGTACTACCATAGGCCCGCTTATAGTAGCCTACTTTTTATTTGGCAGTATAACCGGCGGTGCAGGTGCACCGGTTGAGCTTAAAAGTGTAGATATACTGTATGCAGGCCTTATTGTACTGTTTCTGGCATTGGCAATTGTGGCCTACCGTATTAAAATGGACAAACAGGATAGCAGCCAGAACTTTTCGTTTGAGGCACTTAAATACCCGCAACTGCGCCTGGGCATGTTAGCCATATTTGCCTATGTAGGGGTAGAGGTAACCATACAAAGTAATATGGGGGCATTGCTTGCAACACCCGAATACGGCAGCGTAGCAGAGGCTTACCTATTCCCTTTTATATCGCTTTACTGGGGCAGCCTTATGATAGGCCGCTGGACAGGATCGGCAGAAGCGTTGAGCGAAAACAAAAACTTTAAGAAACTACTAATGGTATTACTGCCGTTTCTGGCGTTTGCACTGGTATACGTGGTTAACTTTATTAAAGCCAACGCAATACCAGAAATTGATTTGTCCAGGCTATTTATACCCTACGTTGGCTTTGTAGCGTTAATGGTAGCGGTAGCGTTTTTCACCATCGAAAATTCGGCAGTTATGCTGTTGGCATTTTCGCTTTCGGCTATGGTGTGTATGGTAGGCGGGTTACTTACCACCGGCAATCTATCGGTGCTGTTTTTTATGAGTGGCGGCCTGTGGTGCTCGGTACTATGGCCGTGCATATTCTCTAACGCTATTAAAAACCTGGGTAGCTATACCTCGCAGGCATCGGCATTTCTTATTATGATGATATTGGGCGGCGCTGTTATTCCTCCTTTCCAGGGCTGGCTGGCCGATACTACCAGCATTAAAGCATCGTACATAGTAGCGCCGGTTTGCTTTGCTTACCTGGCGTTTTATGGTTGGAAAATGATGGGCATTAAAGCCGAAGGAGAAGAAAAAGCTGTAACCGGGCATTAAAAAACCGCAGGGGTTAGCTGCGGTTTAGTATAATTTGTTTGCTGAAATATCGACTATCGTAATCTATCCATACTGCGGATAGTTTCTTCATCTTTACGAATAAAGTAAATAGCCAGTATTTCGAATAATACTGCAGCTAAAGCCATAATATTCCACTTACGGTAAATAACATCGCCCACAAAAATTTTGGTTTGCCATTTATAGTAAACAAAGCCGGCAGCCGATGCAACAAGTATTACCGCGAACCAAACAAACAGCATTTGGATACTGCGTTTTTTATATAAAAATATAGCAATGAGGGTTAAGCCCATGGCTGAAGCAGTAAGTATTGTATTAATCAAAATTATATAAGGCTGGTCGGCGATACGCATAGATTGACCGATTTCGTAACCGGCTGTATCAACCGAAAAATGAGGTGTTTCGGCAGTAATAAGTGGTAGATATAAAAAGAGCGCCAGCGCTATTATGGCCAGAAACAGGAAAACAGTTTGTATTCTTTGTATCATACGGTACGATTGAAAAATTATTTTTGACGCAGTAAACCTAAATTTTTTCGCGAAATGAACGCATACATTGTTGACGCCCTACGCACACCTATAGGTAAATTTAACGGAACACTTAGCAATATTCGCCCGGATGACCTGGCTGCACATGTTATAAAAAAACTGGTAGAGCGTAACGCACACTGGCTTGATACCACCCAAATTGAAGAAGTAATACTGGGCGCTGCTAACCAAAGTGGCGAAGATAACCGCAACGTAGCCCGTATGGCGGCTCTGTTGGCCGGTTTACCGGTACAAGTAGCCGGGGTAACAGTTAACAGGCTGTGTGCATCGGGCTTGCAGGCCATAGCCGATGCCAGCCGGGCCATTAAACTGGGCGAAGGCGATATTTACATAGCCGGCGGCGTAGAAAGCATGACCCGGGCACCTTATGTATTGGCTAAAGCTACCGGCGCATATGACCGTACTCAGCAAATGTACGATACAGTGCTGGGTTGGCGTTTTACCAATAAAAGCTTTCCGAAAGAAACCACCTATAGTATGGGCGAAACTGCCGAAAACGTAGCCAACAAATGGAATATAAGCCGGCAGGAGCAGGATACGTTTGCGCATTCATCGCAACTTAAATACCAACTGGCACACGAAGCCGGTAAATTTGCCGATGAAATAGTGGGTATAGAAATAGATAAAGGCAAAGGGCAAACTGTATTTTTTGAAAAAGATGAACACGCCCGCCTTAGTTCGGTAGAAGATTTAGCAAAACTAAAACCGGCATTTGCAAAAGAGGGCAGTGTTACAGCCGGCAACTCATCGGGTATTAACGATGGCGCTGCAGCTACGTTGGTAGTAAGCGAAACTATAGTTAAACAATATAACCTTAAGCCACTGGCCCGTGTAGTATCGGTTGCGGCTGCCGGGGTAGAACCGGCTTACATGGGTGTAGGGCCTGTACCGGCGGTACGTAAAGCACTACACCGTGCCGGCATTACGGTTGCCGATTTAGGGCTGGTTGAGTTAAACGAAGCATTTGCATCGCAAAGTATTGCCTGCTTGCGCGACCTTGGCCTAAACCCCGAAATAGTAAACGTAAATGGTGGGGCAATTGCTTTAGGGCACCCACTGGGTTGCTCTGGCGCCCGCATTAGCGCCACTTTACTGCACGAAATGAAAAGACGTAATGTGCGGTATGGAGTTGCCACTATGTGCATAGGCGTAGGCCAGGGCCTTGCTATAGTTTACGAAAGGGCATAAAAAAGCCGGTACGGAAACTCAGCTACGAACCGCACCGGCAGGGGATTTCAAAAAGAACGATAGGTTTTCGGTTCAAAAGTTGGTCAAAAGATTAGTCTGTTTCTAAACCCGTAAGCCATAGCCTGGGCAGCATTTTTAGCATCTATTTTTCTGTATATGTTTTTCCGGTGTGTTTCTACCGTATCTTCACTTATACCCAATATCTGTGCTATATTTCTGCTCGACAATCCATCTGCCATACGTTGTAACACTTCTGTTTCGCGTTCGCTAAGTTTTTCGATAGTAGTGTTTTGCTGAACATTCATGACTACGTATTTTAATACAAGAATAGAAGCATGAACCGCAAATGGCAAGTACACAAAAACAGCATTTTTCCGGTAAAAAGAGATTTTTCAGACCCATACCAGAAATCCGTTACCAGCTAAAAACCAGTACTGGCAAGCGTTTCAGGCAAATTTGCCCGCTATACCTATTTTCCGGTAAATAGGCTTTTTTAGTATTTTAAAACCACCGTAGTATATAAGCCCCATGCATTTACAAAAACTAATTACACACTTACAAAAGCTGGACAAATCATTTCTTAAACGATTTGCAGAGTATGTACACTCACCTTATTTTAAAGTCCCTTCTTCATCTGCCAAATTGCTTGATTACCTGATAACCCTGCACCCAAAGTTTGACACTAAAAAAGTGAGCCCGACCCAAATAACCCAAAAGGTAAAAGACTTACCATCTGAAAACAAACAAGCTAAAGCAGGAAGTGAACTGATGAAAGCCATGGACCGCTTTTTAGCAACTGAAAGATGGAATACCAATGAGAGAGATGTACTGATTGATACATTATGGCAGCAAAACGAAATGCACTGGGATACATTGGCAACAGATAATCTTGATAAACTATATAAAAAGCTGGCATCGGATAAAGACAAAAACATTGAATATTTTTACGATAAGCACATAGCAGCCACAATAGAAAAAAACGGATACAGCGCTAAATCTATCCGCAACCAGCAAAACGACATTACTCCTGTCATAAAAACACTCGATGAGTACTATGCCATAAAAAAGCTACGCTACCATTGCGAACTGCTAAGCCGTTCGTTAACTTTAGGTATTGTTTACAGTAAAGAAAATATTGATGAGCTTTTAAACATACTACAACCCTATAACAACGTATCATACCCCTATGTGTTTATTTTTATAAATATCTACCACATATTCAGCGCCACAGATTATAGTAAGAGCCTTACAAGTTACCAAAAGCTTAAAAACTACATTTCTGAAATTGAAAGACAGGAAATGACCCAATCGGTCGAAGAAAGTATTGAATACTTAATAAGCTATAACCTTAACTGGTTTAATAAAGGGTATACCGAAGCAGGCCGCGAATCGCTATGGATAACCGAACTAAAAATAAAACATGGCATATTTGTAGAACATGGAAAGTTAATGCCAATCATGTTTCGCAATACGGTTGTGCTGGCGGTATTTACCGGTAAAGAAAGTGCCTGGATAAAGAAATTTATAGACACCTATGCGCCTATCCTTTATGGCGATAACACAGCAACAGAACT
>JBJOOW010000445.1:0-4310 GCA_046051095.1 Bacteroidota bacterium
TTTGAATAAGAAAACACTACAGTTTTCTTATTGGAACTACAACACCGCCGATTTTCATCCGCGCAACGCATTATCTGCCCCCGGTGGCCGTGCCACCTGGATACACAACATGCAAAACGCCGGCGATAAATTTTATTTCAGCATACTTAATAATGGGTTGGTTTATCAGGTAGATAAGAGAACCGGTAACACACTGGTAATGCATGGCAACGTTAGTATTACACGGTTTTATGTAGATGGCAGCAAAATATGGATGACCGGTTGGGGCCCCGATGTTTACGTACAGGAAATTAAACCAGGCACTACACCCATTGCTATAACCGGTGTAAACGATGAGCTTACCTGTATAGCAGAGTTTAACCGCAATAATATGCTGGTTGGCTCGCGTGGCTCGGGTTTGTTTATGGTTAACAAAAACACACACCAGTTAACCCCGTTTCGCCGCAACGTGGCCGACCTCAACTCTATACCTTCTAACCGTGTTTCGGCATGTTATAAAGATAGTCGCGGTATTATTTGGGTAGGCACACAACGCGGGCTTGCCAAATACGATGCAAAAACCTGGCTGTTTAACGAAACAGAATTCTCCGATTGGCAATACGATGGCAGCACCCTTAACGTATACCGCTTTGCCGATGGCAGCGTAGCCGTTAATACCAATAAGGGCATGTTTTTAAGCGATGAGTTTCAACTATCGTTTCAAAACATACATTTCAAGGGTGCCGATCAGGAACTGATACCCGACTGTCTGCTGCCGTTGGATGAAAGCGATTTTATACTGGGCACCGAGAATGGCTTTTTCCGTTGGAAGAAAGGAACATCTAAGCTTACGCAACTACCAATGCCCGATAGTAGTAACAGATATGTTTACAATGCCGGTGTGTACCAGATAAAGCAGATGTTGTACGATGAGGTACAGGGTAAACATGGTGCCTGGATGCCGGTAATAGGTTATGGGCTTGCCTTCTATAATTTTGATGATGCTACCTATATACAATATCAGAAAGCACCAAAGAATCCTAAAAGCCTGGGCAGTTATCTTACCCGCCGCATTGCTGTTGATAGTAAGCACAACCTTTGGGTTGCTACTGCGGCCGGCTTATATAAACGAAATGGAAATGCAGCTTTAGAGGCAAACGAATTCGATGCGTTTTTAAATAAACCATCCGACACAGCATCGCTGCCATCTAACGATGTTACCGATGTGCTTTGCACCCGCGATGGACGGGTGTTTGTTACTATGGGCGGCACTGGCCTGGCAGAGTATGATGGCAAAAGGTTTATTCAGTATGTGCCGGAGAATCCGGTTTCATCCAGGGTGTTTTTGGGTATGCATGCGGATAGAAGAAACCGGATATGGATACTTACAAAAAACGGTATCGAAGTATTTGACCGTGCCAGTAAAAAGTTTTTTCATTTAGATGTAAACGATGGCGCTGCCAACACCAACCTTTGCGCCTATTTCAGCAACGAGACCGATGGTTGGGTAAGCTTTACAGCTGGTAATAAACTATACAGTTTTAAACCAGATAAAGTAGAGTTTAGTGCCACGTTCCCGCCGCTTTACCTTACCGATATGAATGTGTTTGGTAAAAGTTTCTGGACCGACGTAATGCGAGGAACAACACACCTTAACAGCAGCGAGCGCTATGTAAATTTTACAGTTAGTGCTTTGCAGTTTACTTCGCCGCAAATGGTGCGTTTTCAATACAAGCTGGATGGAATGGAAGAAGCATGGAGCAGTAGCGAAGACGGGAACATAAAGTACACCAACCTGCCATGGGGGCATTATAAACTGCTTGTACGTGTAACAAACCCTGCAGGGCAGTTTGGAGGCGAGAAGCAACTGGCCGATTTTATTATAGCAACTCCATTTTATTACACATGGTGGTTTATTGCTTTGTGCATGGCGGCAATGGCTGCTATGGGTTATGCTTTTTACCGCTACCGTATCAGTCAGCTTTTAAAGCTGCAGGCCATACGCAATAAAATAGCCCGCGACCTTCACGATGATATAGGCAGTACGTTGGGTAGTATATCGGTGTTTAGCGAGGCAGCCAAGCAACTATTGCAGCAAAATAAAACCGAGAAAGCACAAAGCATGCTGCTTAAAATTGGCGATACCAGCCGCGAGATGATTGAGAACATGAGCGATATTGTGTGGAGCGTAAACCCTAAGAACGATGCTGCCAGGCACCTGATGGACCGTATGCGCGTATTTGCCGGCGACCTTGTTGCATCATCCGAAATACAGTTAAACTTTAATGCTGATGCCAGTGCTGAAGAGGTAAAGCTAAGCATGGAGCAACGCAAAAACATTTTCCTGATTTTTAAAGAGACGGTATATAATACCATTAAATATAGCGGAGGCAAAAACCTGTATGTCGATATTAAAAAAGATGCTTCGCACCTGCGTATTATTATCCGCGATGATGGTAAGGGCTTTGATGTAAACAACTACACCAGCAAAAACGGTAACGGTATAAAAAACATGCGTTTCCGCGCCGAAGAAGTAAAAGCAAAATATCAGATAGAGTCATCACCAGCAGGTACGGTTACAACAATAAACGTTTAACCAGTTAAACATCCGAAGTTTTAAAAACTTCGGATGTTTATGTTTTTGGCTGTTCAATCTGTATTTGGTTTTAAATCCAAAATCATACTTCCGCAATCCTGATTCGTTTCACCCCATCGGGGGATGCACATAGCGCAACTTGTGCGGCTTGTTTTCGGTAAACGGAAACAATTAAACAAACAACAAAAACATACAAAATGAAGAACCTTAGCTCAATCGCCGCAAAAGTAAAATCTGCCCTGCTTATTATCTGTTTCTACGCGCTGTGCCTAACCGCCACCGCAGCCACAAAAGCAGATATAGCTACAATAGTTGGTGCCGGAAAAATAACCGCACAGGCCGAAACCCAGTATCATATATGGGTAGGTACCGATAACGGATTGTTTCAGATAAATAAAAGCAACGGCAAGTTCATTCAGCTTACTACAGCCAACTCAGTAATTCCTTCTAATCAGATTAACGGTATATGTGTTGTTGGCGACAATGTGTTTGCCGCTACCGATAATGGTCTGTTCCGTTTCGATGGTGTATCGTACCTGCAGTTAACTACCGAAAATAGCTACCTGCCGGCTAATCAGCTTACCTCTATTGCAAGCGATGAACGCGGCCGCATATTTATCGGCACACAAAACAATGGCCTGGTAATGATGGAAAACTATAAATGCGAAACGTTTAATAAAACCAATTCGGAACTAACTACAAATACTGTAGCCCGTGTGTATATGGATGAGAACGGCCTGATAATAGCCAGCCTTGCCAATGGCGATTACGCCGCTATGGGCAGCAGCACCATGATACTGATACATGCGCAGCAACCCGCAACCGATATCACTGCAGTAAACTAATACCCTTTTTATATAGCCGGTAAAGCCCGCTTGCGAGGAACGCAGCGGGCTTTTTTGTGTTTGGTACAAATTGCATCCGCTTTTAAATCTGCATTCCAAATCGCATTGGCTGTTCAATCCGTATTTGGTTTTAAATCCAAAATCATACTTCTGCAATCCTAATTCGTTTCACCCCATCGGGGGATACACATAGCGCAACTTGTACACCACCTTTGCAGTAAACAAAGCCATATCAACAAACAGAAAAATAAAAGCAAAATGAAAAACTTCATCTCAACTGTAAAAGCATTGTTCAAGCCTGTGGCAATTATTAAATATCTGTTCTTTCCTTTTATGATAGCCAATGCACAAGGCTCAACCGATCTTAAAAGCATAATAGGTAACGAAAGAGTAGTGGCACAACTACAAACACAAACCAGCACCTGGGTAGCTACCAATAATGGCCTTTACCAAATCAGCCGTATAAGCGGAAAGTTTGTACACCTTACTACCAGCAATTCGGCTATGCCTTCAAATCATATTAACGGTATGTGCGCCACCAGTAACGAACATGTATACGTAGTTACCGATAACGGTATTGTACGTTTTGATGGGGTTGGCTTTGTTGTGCTGAATACAGAAAACACTAACCTACCTGCTAACAGCTTTACATCCATAACCTGCGATGAACGGGGCCGTGTATTTGCCGGCACAACTAATCATGGCCTGGTAATGATTGATGGTATGGTTTGTAAAACCTTTAATACTGCCAACTCTGCCTTTACAAGTAATACGGTTACTAAAGTATACTGCGATGAAAACGGAATTATTATAGCCGAACAGGGCAATGGCAACCAGATTGCCATAGGCCTTAAAACAACCACCCTTATTGTTAACCAGCAAAACAACAA
>JBJOOW010000446.1:0-3568 GCA_046051095.1 Bacteroidota bacterium
CAAGGGTAAACTGAGAGGCTTAAAAATACCGTATCGGCTAACTAAATTTTTCTTTTCTTAGCCCCATAGTTATGCTAAAATTTTTCGAACAGTTAGGTAGTTACCTGATACTTATGCGCCAATCGGTTGCCAAACCCGAGAAGGCCAACATGTACTGGAATGAAACATTCCGCCAGGCCCGCGATATTGGTATTGGTTCGTTACCCATTATAGCCATTGTATCTACGTTTATAGGTGCGGTTAGTGCGGTGCAGTTTGCTTACCAGTTCCGCACTATCAGCTTTGTGCCTATGTGGTGGATTGGTAGTATAGAGCGTAAGGGTATGATACTGGAGCTGGCACCTACCATCTCGGCACTGCTACTGGCCGGTAAAGTAGGCAGTAACATAGCATCGGAGCTGGGCACCATGCGCATTAGCGAGCAGATAGATGCGTACGAAATTATGGGAGTAAACACGCCCGCTTATTTGATAGGCCCTAAAATTGCAGCCTCTATTGTAGTAGTGCCTATGCTGGTTGTTATAGCTGTGTTTTTGGGTATACTGGGCGGCTGGTTTGCCGGTTTGCTGGGCCACTTTTACTCTACGGCCGAGTATTTCCGCGGGGTAACCGATAACTTTGATGGCTACGATGTAACCGTAATGATGGTTAAATCGGTACTGTTTGGTTTTATTATGTCGTCTATGTCGTGCTACAAAGGTTTTACGGTACAGGGCGGTGCTATAGAAATTGGCAAAGCCTCTACACAGGCGGTGGTGCTAAGTAGTATTGTAATGATTATTGTAAACTTTTTTGTAGCCTTCTTTTTATTATGATTACTCTGATAGCAGCCAATACAGATTACACCGATAATACAAGTAGATTGTGTTCGGTTAACTGCTGTATTTATCCGTGTAATCCATTGTATTTATCAGCGTAATTGTATCAGGTGATTGAGATTAAAGACATAAAGAAAAATTTTGGTGCGCAGCAGGTACTTAAGGGCATTAGTGCAACGTTTGAAAGCGGCAAGTGTAACCTTATTATAGGTAAATCGGGCTCGGGTAAAACGGTTACGCTAAAGTGTATGGTGGGCCTGTTTGAACCCGACCAGGGTAATATATACTACGATGGCCGCAACATAACGGAAATGAATTTTCATGAGCGTAAAAGCATCCGTCGCGAAATAGGTATGTTGTTTCAGGGTACGGCGTTGTTCGACTCGCTAACGGTAGAAGAGAATGTGCGCTTTCCGCTGGATATGTTTACCAACCAGAGCGATGCAGAAAAAATGGAGCGCGTTAACTTTTGCTTAAGCCGCGTAAACCTTACCAATACCAACAAGAAATTTCCGGGCGAGTTAAGTGGTGGTATGAAAAAACGCGTAGGTATAGCCCGCGCCATAGTAATGAACCCCAAATACCTGTTTTGCGATGAGCCAAACAGCGGCCTTGACCCTAAAACCAGTATTGTAATTGACGACCTGATTAAAGAAATTACCGAAGAGTACAACATGACCACCGTAATAAACACGCACGACATGAACAGTGTGATGGGTATTGGCGATAAGGTGGTTTTTTTGCACGAGGGGCTTAAATACTGGGAGGGGAATAAGGAAGAGATAATGCAGATAACCGATGGTGAGTTGTTCGATTTTATTTTTGCCTCGGACTTTTTGAAGAACCTGCGGAGGAATGCGAAGGTGTAGTAGTAAGGGTTTAACCACCCCGTCCCGCAATGCGGGACACCCCTCCTTAAAATCCGCCGCTGTGGCGGCGAAGGAGGGGAGCTTAACAGCCGGTAGTGCCTTTGTTGTGTTTTGAAGATGTAATGTTTATGTGTTGTTAATATAGGGTAGGCAGTTAGTAGAAATAGTTTAAACTTGCACAATCTTAAAACAGAAATAAAATGAGCGTTTTAGTAAACAAAGATTCGAAGATAGTTGTACAGGGTTATACCGGTAAAGAAGGTACTTTCCATGCCAGCCAGATGATAGAGTACGGCACCAATGTAATAGGTGGTGTAACACCCGGTAAAGGTGGCGAAAAACACCTGGATAAACCTGTTTTTAATACTGTAGCCGATGCGCGCAAAGCCACCGGTTGCAATGTAAGTATCATATTTGTTCCGCCTGCGTTTGCAGCCGATGCCATTATGGAAGCCGCCGATGCCGGTGTAGAACTGGTAGTATGTATTACCGAAGGTATACCGGTACAGGATATGGTGAAAGCCAAAAACTACCTGAATGGTAAAAACACCCGCCTGATAGGCCCTAACTGCCCTGGTGTAATTACACCGGGTGAGGCTAAGGTTGGTATTATGCCGGGCTTTGTGTTTAAAAAAGGCCGTGTAGGTATCGTTTCTAAATCGGGTACTTTAACGTACGAAGCTGCCGACCAGGTTGCCAAAGCCGGTTTAGGTGTTAGCACTGCTATTGGTATAGGTGGCGACCCTATTATTGGTACCACTACTAAAGAGGCTGTTGAACTGTTTATGAACGACCCGGAAACCGATGCTATTGTAATGATAGGTGAGATTGGTGGTAGCCTGGAGGCTGACGCTGCCCGCTGGATTAAAGCCAACGGTACCAAACCGGTGGTGGGCTTTATTGCCGGACAAACCGCCCCTGCCGGTCGCCGTATGGGCCACGCCGGTGCTATTATTGGTGGTAAAGACGATACCGCTGCTGCCAAAATGCAGATTATGCGCGAGTGCGGTATTACCGTGGTAGATTCGCCTGCTGCAATTGGCGAAACAGTTGCTAAAGTACTAAGCGCTACTGCCAAGTAATTGTAAGCTTGCTTAAATGATAGAAAGAGCCATCTGCTAAAGCGGGTGGCTTTTTTGTTTACCCCCTAACCCCCTTCCCGATAGAATCGGGATGAAACAAAAGGGGGAATAATACAAACAGCCAGTGCAGTAGCATACGAATACATTGATGAATGCCCGGTAGCTGCATAACATTACGTGTGTATGTAAATGATATATGCTGCGAAGAAAATTTTTTATTTGGGTGCAGAATATTAGCTGAGTGAAACGTGTTGCCCGATATATAGCTGTAAGTAGTTTGCTGTTGGTAGCTGCAGTGGCAGCGTTTGCCCAACACAAAACAGTGGGGCTGCTTAACTACGATAAACAGTATGTGTACGATGGCTATAACCTTGTGTTTCCGCGCGGGGCGGGTGCTGTGTATTTACTTGATAACTGCGGCAACGTGGTACACACGTGGCCCGATACCAGTGCCAATAGCGGCCCAAACCAGTCGGTGTACCTGCAGCCCGATGGTAGTATATATGTTGCCAAAGGCGCCGAGCCCGATACGGTAATTGAATTTGGCAAGGGCAACGAGCGGATAGAACACCGCGACTGGAACAACAACCTGCTGTGGCAATTTACCTATAGCGATAGTGTAGTAAAATGTCACCACGATTTTAAAGTGCTGCCCAATGGTAATGTGTTGCTGATAGCCTGGGAGGTAAAAACGGCGAGCGATGCCATTGCCGCCGGCCGCGATACCGCACTGCTGCTACTTAGCAGGGTAATATCTGACCATATAGTAGAGGTACAACCTACGGGACTATACACCGGT
>JBJOOW010000447.1:0-7927 GCA_046051095.1 Bacteroidota bacterium
AACCCTGGCGACCGCCGTTTTGCTCAAACTACCGGTCCATTCACCCTTACTCCGGGCGTATCGCAATATGTTACAGTAGGTGCGGTGTTTGTACGCCCTGCGGGTGGTGTAGGTGTGCCACCTAATTTTGCAACAGCCATTGGCCCTGCCGATGATCTTGCTCAGGCACTTTTCAATACCTGCTTTAAATTGGTAGATGGCCCTGCTGCCCCTACCTTAAACATACGCGAAAGCAATAACGAAATAGTTATTAACCTGATTAACGAATTAGGTAGCAATAACTATGGTGAAGGTTACGATGAAGTTGACGGTACAGTTGCTCAGGCTGTATATGCCGAGCTGGGTGGTAACGGAGACTCTACCTATACATTTGAAGGTTACAAACTATACCAGGTGGCTAACCCACGCGTTAGTGCAACCGAACTTAACGACCCTGCCAAAGCTTATCTTATAGCCCAGGTTGATGTTAAGAATGGTATTGGTGATATAATAAACTTTTCTAAAAACGCGGAACTGGGTGGTTTATACCTACCTACCAAAATGGTTTCGGGTGCCGATAAAGGTATTAATACATCTTTCAAAATAACCGAAGATTACTTTACAACTTCCGGCAATAAAAAACTGGTTAACCACAAAACGTATTACTATACTGCTGTAGCTTATGCATACAACAACTATAAGCCGTACGATCAGGACCACCCAACCAACGGTGGCCAGTTAACCCCATACCTGCAAGGTCGTTTGAATTTTAAAATTTATTCAGCTATACCTCACAACCCCGATCCGCGTAATGGTGGTACAGTTATAAATTCTACCTGGGGCGATGGTGTTGAAGTAAAACGTATAGAAGGCCGTGGTAACGGTGGCAGTAACCTGCAGTTATCAGCCGAAACTATTCAAAAAATTATTGCATCTGGTGCATACGCTTTCTCCGATACACTTACTTACCTGAAAGGGTATGATCCTATTGGTTTTAAGGTAACCGACCCAATTGCACTTAAAGAAGCTGACTTTGAATTGAAATTTGACGAAGATACTTTTGTTACAGTTTCTGCCGAAGTAACCTTTTCGTCGGGAAATAAAGATACGCTTACGTTCAGAAATGTACGTACCGATCAGCTTACACCGCTTGATAGCCTGGCTGATAAACTAAACCTGGCCGATGGCGCAGAGGTAACTCAGCTATTCTCTACAACTACCACCAACAAGCCTTGGAAATGGACCTTAACCGACCTTACCAACAATGTTAAAATACCTTCTGAGCGATACAATGATCGTCCGTACGAACAGCAGATAGTTGGCAACGATGGTTCTGGCTTTAGCGACTACGGCTTCTCTATTAAACTTGGTACACCAGCACCGGTACACACTATACCTGGTAATTACCTTGCTACGGTTAACTCACCACAACGCTCGGTATATCCGGCATTAAATTCTACCATAGAGTACCAAAATCCGCTTGAACAATGGCTAAGCTTTGTAAAAGATGAAGGTGTAAACGCTGTAAGTAACTGGATACGTGCCGGAGACGTATTGAACGACCCTGCAGGGCTTAGCAGTATAGCAAAAGCATCTGCCGAATCGTTTGATGATAACTGGTATTACACTACCCTTACCCCTCCGTCATCTACTATCAATAACACCGATACCCGAATGAGCGATTCGAGTGAGGCATTCGAGAAAATATGTGATGGCCGCTGGGCTCCATATTGCTTATCGGCAAACTATGCTAAAAAGAATTTATCTACCACCGACGTTACGAATGGTAAACCACCATTTGTTTACGGGCCGGGCTTTAAATGGAGAAACTACGCTCAGTCAACTCCACCGCAAAATACACTTGACCGTTTGGCTAGTGTAGACATAGTAATTACACCAGACCCTAAAATGTGGAGCCGTTGCGTGGTGTTTGAAACCGGTGAAGACGAAGCTGTTAACGATGGCGACCGTATTGCACCAAACGGTAAAAAGGCACGCAAAGGCCAGATACGTATGGAGTTCTCTAGAAACTGGAATAACAATAACCCTAACAATCCCGATTATCTGGTTGTAGACCAATCAGATACTGGCCGTTCATGGTTCCCGGGTTATGCTATTAACGTAGAAACCGGCGAAAGGCTGAACATAGCTTTCGGCGAAAGTACCGACATGACCGATCAGAACGGTAACGATATGTTCTGGAATCCATCTCAAAACGTATACAGTCCGGTTAGTCAGCCTAACCAGATTATTACCCAGTTACCATACTTTGGTGGTAAACACTTTATATATGTAATGGAAAGCCGTTACGATGAAGGTGCTGCTGTACAACGACAGTTGCTGGATAATTATACCAATATAGGTTCTACTCAATTGGCTAGCATACCTACTGCATTAGCCCCTGTATACCGTGGCTTAATGTGGACATCGATACCATACCTTACACCAGGTTACAGCTTTGCCGATGATGGCCAGGGCCGTAAAATTGTTCCACCAGCCGAGGTACGTGTTAAGTTACGCGTAGAGAGACCTTACGATCGCTTGTTAACCAATGCATGGAATGGAGTTGATTCGCTGCCACGCTACACCTTTAGTACTAAAGGCATGGGAGCTACCGAAAAAAATACAGAAGTTGCTAAGTCTGCTTTGGATGAAATACGCGTAGTACCAAATCCATATCTGGCTTACTCTACTTACGAAACCGACCAGAACACTAACCGCATTAAGATTACCAACCTGCCAAACGTTTGCAGTGTTACAATCTTTGCGTTAGATGGTACTATCATTCGTAAGCTAAGCCGTGCTATTGATGTGGATCCTTCTACCAATAAGAAAATTGATATCAGCGATGGTAATCCAATTTCGGAAGTTAACCTCGATAACTCGATGGAGTGGGATTTAAAGAATGATAAAGGTATATCAATTTCAAGCGGTATTTATCTGTTCCAGGTAGAAGCGCCGGGCCTTGGCCAACGTACGCTTAAATGGTTCGGAGCGGTAAGGCCAGCCGATACATCTAACTTCTAAACCAAAAAAATAAACCGGTGCTGTGTAAGCAGCACCGGTTATAAAAGAAAAGGCGATAACCAATAAAGCATAGGATTATGAAGAAAATTTTAACCATACTATTTGTAGCCGGCTTGTGCAGCCAGGTATTTGCGGGTAACCCCGACCGCCGCGGCGAATCAGGCGCATACGAATTGGTAATGAACGGTTGGGCACGCTCATCGGGTTTCTGGAGCATGAACAGCGCTAACGTACAAGGCCTGGAGGCAGAGAGAATAAACCCTGCCGGTATAGGTTTTACACGCAAAACCGAAATAGCTGCCGCTTACACACTGTGGATGCAGGGTTCGGGCGTGGGTATTGCACACGTAGGTGTTGCACAGCAGTTTAAAGAAACCAACGTAATAGCCTTATCAATTCAGGCGCTTAACCTGGGTGCTATAGAGCGTACCACTACCCAAAACCCCGAAGGCGGTTTAGGTACCTACAAACCATTGTTTCTTAACATAGGCATCAGCTATGCAAAAAAATTCTCTAACAGTATATCGGGTGGTATTACTGTGCGTATGGTAAACGAAAGCCTTGGCAACATTGGTGCTTTTGGTGTATCGATAGATGCAGGCTTACAGTATGTAACCGGCCCTAAAGATAATATCCACTTTGGTGTATCACTTCGCAACGTGGGTACTCCTATGCGTTTCCGCGGCGATGGTTTTGGTACATCTCTTCAAATAAACTCTTCGTCAGATTATTCGCTGACAGTAGATAACAAGGCTAACAAATTCGAACTACCTACCCAGCTTAACATTGGTGCAGCTTACGATATATGGATGGGTAAGAAGATAGAAACCCAGCCTAAAGTGTACAAACAAAACTACCGCCTTACTGTATTGGCTAACTTTACCTCTAACGCGTTTGGCTACGACCACTACGGCGTGGGTATGGAGTTTGGCTGGAAAGAAATATTAATGCTTCGCGCAGCTTACCGTTTCGAAACCGGTCAGTTTAAAAAGTCAACCCGCCTGAATGCCTACACCGGCCTTTCAGCAGGTTTCTCGTTCGATGCACCACTTAAAAAAGATGGTCCTAAAATCGGTATCGATTACTCGTTCCGTATGACCCAGCCTTATGCCGGCACACACAGCATAGGCTTGCACTTTAATCTGTAATTTGTAACTTTGTTTTAAGAAATAGTAAAGAGACGTCCTTAACGGGGCGTCTCTCCTTTTTTATGTAACCACAACAGTTTTATTAGTATTCATTCATTAAATATCAATTATCAGTTATCATGGCAGATATATTTTACATGACGAAAGAGGGGTTGGAAAAACTGCAGGAAGAAGTGAAGTATTTACGTACCGTTAAACGCCCCGAAATAGCTAAAGCAATAGCCGAGGCACGCGAGAAAGGCGACCTTTCGGAAAACGCCGAATACCATGCTGCTAAAGAAGAGCAAGGCCACCTGGAGGCTAAGCTGGCCGAAATGGAAGCTAAGCTGGCCGGTGCCCGTTTGTTAGATGAAAGCCAGTTAGACCTTTCTAAAGCCAACATACTTTCTACGGTAGAGGTGCTTAACCGCAAAATGAATAAAACCCAGAAGTTTACACTGGTAAGCGAGGCAGAAGCTAACCTGAAAGAAGGTAAGCTATCGGTTTCATCGCCTATTGGTCGTGCTATATTGGGCAAGGCAGTTGGCGAGGTAGGCAAGGCTCAAACGCCTGCCGGTATTATAGAGTTTGAGGTACTTAAAATTACAATGGAGTAATACCTATGGCCAGCATATTCACCCGCATAATTAATGGCGAAATACCTTGCTATAAAATAGCAGAAGATGAAAACTACTTTGCTTTTCTCGATATATCGCCATTGGTAAAAGGCCATACGCTGGTTGTGCCTAAAGCAGAAGTTGATTACATATTTGACCTGCAGCCCGAAGTGCTTACCGGTTTAACTGCATTTGCACAGCGTGTAGCAAAGGCTATTGATAAAGCCGTGCCCTGCCAGCGGGTTGGTGTGGCAGTAATA
This sequence comes from Bacteroidota bacterium, assembly GCA_046051095.1. Taxonomy (GTDB): domain Bacteria; phylum Bacteroidota; class Bacteroidia; order Chitinophagales; family LD1; genus Bog-950. The sequence continues at coordinate 5,011 of JBJOOW010000447.1, forward strand.
GGCTTAGAGGTGCCACATGCACATGTACACCTGATACCGCTTCAATCTATGCACAGTATTAACTTTAGCAACCCCAAACTAAAGCTTGAAAAAGAAGAAATGGAGAAAATTGCGGCAGGTATAAGAGCCCAATTTATATAATAAAAAAGGCAGGTAATATTACCTGCCTTTTTTATTTGATATAAATACAATATTTTGGGTTCTAAAATAGAATGTATGAGAAAACTAGCCCTGTTTTTTGTTTTTAGTTTAACACTAATATCTGCTTATGCAGGTAAGTATGGTTACTATAAAACATACGAGGATTTTAAAAGTGGAAACCTTGTGGAGTATGCTAAGAATGAAATTTGGATAGACGGGTACGGTGATAAAGTGGCATTGATACTTGGCCCCAAAGGGAATAAAACAGAAGTTTACCTGAAAGATATATATGCTTACTTAATGGATGGTGTAATGTACCGGCCGGTTAACATAGGCGCCAGCCGGGGCGCCAGGCCAATTACAGTAGGCCAGTACATATTGTACACCACCAAGGGCCCTGAGCCGGGTTTTGACCGCAATAACCCACCTGTTACTTTCATATCAAAAGCAATGGATACCAAAATGTACTATGTGGGCGATTTTTATAAAAACCTGGATAAGATAGCTGCAACCGACCCTGATTTTGTACAACTAAACAATGGCATTAAAAATTTTAAGGGCGCATATATCGCTTACCGTATAGCGCAGTATATTATGGCTGCCCCCGGGTATGTAGAAGATGTAAATAAAATAATGCCACCGAACATTAAGTAGTACACCGGTAATATCTGAATTACCTAACCTTACGGCCTTTGGCAACACGTTGCCTTACTTCCATGTTTTCTATACGGCGCAGGTCAACCAGTAGCGATGCATACTTACTATCCGGGTCGGTGTAGTATTCTTCGCCGGCATAGTGTACGCGGCCCATTTCGTTTTTCCAGTCGCTGGCCAGTAGTACATATTTATCGCCGGCATTAGGGTTTACACCAAAGCTAAGGTAACGGTCGTCGCCGGTTTCAAAGCTTATCAGTAATTTTTTATCGTTGGGTATTTCGGTAACTACGCCTTTGGTGCCGGCAGGTATTATTATCTCATCTACCTTGCGGCCACGTACGTTTTTAATTACCCCTTTCTCAATATCGGTGCTGCCTTTCTGCGCCTCGCGGTGCAGTACTATATCGTGCGATACATAAAACTGTATGCGCTTAATTTCGCTTTCACCCCAGTTGTATTTCTTCTTCATGGCATCGGTATACGGCACCAGGTTTTTACACGATGAGAATAACAGGGCTATTGAAAAAAACAGGAGCAATTTTTTCATAAATGGTGTTTTTATGCTGGCTATCCAATTACAGTGCCAACATACCTATTGATGTAAAAACACCGCCCGGGTTTAGTTAAGCAGCGTAAATTTTAAGGTTTTTTCAGAATGCTGGCTTTGCAGCGTAATAACGTATACACCCGCCGGCTGGTTGCTTACATCTACCTGTATGCTGCCTTGTTGTGCATTGCTAAGCTGTTTGCTTATAACAGGCTGACCTAAAATGGTACGTACAGTAAGTGTAAGGTTTTCCTGGCCTGTTAAGGTATAGTTTACATTCAGTATGCCTTTAGTAGGGTTAGGGTATAAGGTAACCAGCATATTGTTTTCGCCGGCCTCTTTAATGCCGGTAAACATGCCGTCTTTAATTTCAAAACGGTCAAGCGCGCCCTCTACAATATTAGGGTTGCCGGCAGTAAGGTCGTTTACATCTACTATCAGGCGCATGTTGCTGCCGGGCGTTAATACATCGTTCAGGCGTATGGTGGTTACCTTCCAATCGTTGGTAGGGTACATGGCGGCTGTAATGGTTTCTAAGGTAACAGTACCCGAACCGGTGTTTATTTTAAACACCATGTTATCATCGGGCGTATTGCCGCTTTGCGAACCATCGTAAAACCAACGGCTGTAGCGTATGTAAGGGTCGCTGAAGGTGCTAAGGTCAAACGATGGCGATATAAGTGTAACTGTGCCATTGTCTACATCATCGGTATTACCGGTGCCGCCACCGTTACCGGTCATGTAACAATTTAAACCGTAATCGTAAGTTACATCCAGCTCGGGGTTGGCAGGTTCGCTTTGGTAAAAGGTACCAACCGGTATTGCTCTGGTCCAATAGCCACCGCTAGAGGTTGAGCTTTTGGTCCAGCTAAAGTCGAACAGAAAATCATCGTAGTAATGGTGGTTCTCTAATGGTATAGTTATAGTAGCTGTACCCGAGTTGAACTCTGTATTAACGGTGTACTGGTTGGTCATGTATCCCCATTTGCCTGCGTATACATCGTACTTGCCGGCCTGTAAGCCATTAATGGTAAAGTTGCCGTTGGCATCGGTAGTAGTTTCAAAATCGGTTTGTCCGTCGAACAAAACTTTAGCCCCGCTTACGCCATTGCTGGTTTGTGCATCGGTAACTTTGCCACTGTATGTAAAAATGTTGAAGGCATTGGTGCAGCCCATGCTGGATTGTAGCGACAGGCGCGAAGTAGCCAGTGTGGCGCGCATTACCTCTGCCTGGTCGTGAGTAAATAAATGTAGTTGGTCATCATCGGCATAGTCCATATAGTTCATCCACATATCGCGTTCATCTACCGGTGTTTCGGTGCAGGTATTTTGCAGCAGGTTAGGCTGGCCGAAAGTGGCTTCTTTGGCAGGTGGAGTATCGCATATAAAATCGCCCATAAACTTGCAGGTTTGTGGTGTAGTGCCTACGCAGCTATCCTGAAATACGTGAAACAGATTTAACCAGTGGCCCACTTCGTGTACGCAGGTGCGGCCATCATCATGCGTAGAGGTGTACGGGTTAGCCGGTGCCTTACCCACATGGCGGTAATCGAGTACCACGCCATCCTGGTT
>JBJOOW010000448.1:0-3958 GCA_046051095.1 Bacteroidota bacterium
CAAACCTTCCTCGATTACTTTGGTATTAACTCTACCGATGAGTTGCCTAAACTTAAAGATGTACTACCACAGCCCGATACCAATACGGTAGGCAACGTACCCGAAGTAATATCTGATATACCTGCTGCAGAAGAAACCGATACTGCTTCTGCCGATGATAGCACCAATACCGAAGGCAACCAGTAACAGGCGGATTCCGTTTTTAACGTAGTTACTTTTTGAAATACTTTTTTTATTTTGGTGGTTACCAAATGCGTACACTTTTACCTGCACTTATATTATTGCTTAATACGTATAACCTGTTTGCGGGAGGAGCCTGTAGTACATGCGGCAATATTATTTTTAAGCAGAACAAAGGCCAGTGGCAAAATCCTATACTATATAAAGCCGAGATAAAGAATGGCGCTATTTTTTTCGAGAAGGATGTAATCACATTCAACCTTTTCGATACGCGCGATATTATCCGCATTAAAGGCGACCACCACAGGTTAGAAGACTACAAACCCACCATAGACTATACTCTGCATTTTCATGCTTTTAAAATGAAGTTTGAAGGTGCTTTGGCGCAAAGCACTAATAAGGGTAGCATGCCAATAGGCGAATACTTTAACTACTTTATTGGTAACGACCAATCAAAGTGGGCCTCTCGCGTGCAAGGCTTTACTCAGCTTACCTACCGCAACCTGTATAATGGTATAGGTATGTCGGTTACTTCTAAAAATGCATCGCTTAAATATGTATACGAGGTAGAGGCAGGCGCCGATCCATCTCAACTTAAAGTAAGTTTTGATGGCACTAACGGGTTGGAACTTGATAACGAAGGTAACCTTACCATAAAAACAGCCGTAGGCGATATTACCGACCTTAAGCCATATGCTTACCAGTTAATTAACGGCCGCGAAACCGAAGTGCCTTGTAAGTTTGCACTAAAAGGCAATCAGCTATCGTATAGTTTGCCAGCGGGCTACAATAAAGCGCTAAAACTATTTATCGATCCTACACTAATCTTTTCTACTTACTCTGGCTCCACTGCCGATAACTTTGGATATTCAGCAACATACGATAGTAAAGAGAATGCATTTGCAGCAGGCTCCATATTTGGGGTAGGCTATCCGGTTACTGTTGGTGCTTACGATATGACCTACAACGGTGGCCCCAATGTTATCTTCTCAACCGGTGGTTCGTATCCCGGCGATGATATATCTATTACCAAGTATACTGCCGATGGCACGCAGCGTATTTTTTCTACTTACCTGGGCGGTTACGGGCAGGATTTGCCGCATAGCCTTATAGCCAATAGTAACGATGAGTTATATATACTGGGTACTACCGATTGTCTCGATTACCCAACCACAACTACTGCATACGACCGAACCTTTAACGGCGGTAACGACCCCGGCGTGTTTGATGGGATAGCGGCGCACTATACACGTGGTTCCGATATTATCATTTCGCGCCTTAGTGTAGATGGTACTCAACTGCTTTCATCAACTTACGTAGGTGGTAGCGATAATGATGGCCTTAATTATACAGCCGGCCAGCCTTACTCGGTAAAAGGTCTACTGCGACACAACTATGCCGATGAGGTGCGTGGCGAAATTGAGATTGACAAGAACAATAACATCTATATCGCATCGTGTACACGCTCGGCTAATTTCCCGCGCACAACTGGTACTTTCCAAAATACCTTTGGCGGCGAAATGGATGCCTGCATATTTAAGATGGATGCCAACCTTACCACCATGGTTTGGAGCACCACCTTTGGCGGCAACGATGATGATGCCGCCTACTCGGTTGCTGTAGATGGCGATGAGAATCTGTTTGTAGCAGGCGGTACACTGTCGCCCAACTTTCCGGCTACGCAGGGAGCTTACCAAACAGCATTTGCCGGTGGTACCTGCGATGGGTTTATTATACATATAGATAAGAACGGACAAACAAACATTGCCGCCACCTATTACGGTTACGACGATTACGAGCAGAATTACTTTGTAGACCTTGATAAAGCCAACAACGTTTATGTGCTTGGTCAGGCCGATAATTCTGCCAACCGCTTTATTAAAAATGCCTTATTTAATAAGCCTAATGGCGGGCAGTTTATATCTAAATTCAACGAAAAGCTCGATACGCTTATCTGGTCTACATCATTTGGTCGTGGCTTGGGTGTAACCGATATTTCGCCTACGGCTTTTCTGGTAGATGTATGCCGTAATATTTATGCCTGTGGCTGGGGTAGTGCGGGTGTAAACAGTAACGTAAGCAGCACCGGTGGTACAACAGGTTTACCTGTTACACCTAATGCTTTTAAAGGAACTACCGATGGAGAAGATTTTTATCTGATGGTAATGGCTGATGATGCCAGTGCATTAACCTACGCTACTTTTATGGGTGGCACAGGTATAGAGGAACATGTGGACGGCGGTACCAGCCGTTTCGACCGTAAAGGCAAAGTATACCAAAGTGTATGTGCCGGTTGTGGTGGCAGCGATGCGTTCCCTACCACACCGGGGGCGGTGTCAAATACCAACAACTCTACAAACTGTAACAACGCCATTTTTAAATTCGATATTCAGTTGCCTGTTTGCCTTGCCGACTTTAGCTTTCCCAATACATGCAGCAATCAGGCAATTCAGTTTACTAATCAAAGTACATCAGTATCTAACCCAACATTTGTATGGAGCTTTGGCGATGGCAACACCTCAACACAGGTTAATCCTACCCATACATTCGCAGTATCTGGTTTATATAACGTAACGCTTATTGTAAACGATGCTGGCAGCTGTAACGGTAGCGATACTATTACCAAACAAATAATAGTGTTAGGTGGCAATGGTAGTAATATACTGCCCCCGGCAAGTATATGTGCAGGCAATACAACCCAAATTGGTTTTCCACCAACCGGCGATACCTCAATTGTATATCATTGGACTCCAACTACCAGCTTAAGTTCACCAAACGTATCCAATCCGGTAGCATCGCCTGTTGTTACAACCAATTATCAGCTATTGGTTACCAAAGGTGCCTGTGTCGATACGTTTTCGCAATTGGTGAATGTTAATGCAGATGATTTAAACGTAACAGCTGCTACACAACCTTGTGCAGGCGATACGGTTGTACTGGGCGTGGCAAGTACTACAGGTAATACGTTTGCTCAATATACCTGGTCGCCGGGTGCGCTTATTGTTGCAGGCGCAACAACTGCTAACCCATTGGCCGTTGTTAATACCGATACTACATTTTATGTTACGGTAACTACATCGCAAAACTGTGTATTTACCGATTCGGTTCGTGTTGTAGTAAGCGGAGGTACACAAATTGATGCAGATTTTCAGTTGCCGCCATCGGCTTGTATTCCTTTCACGGCACAGTTTACCGATGCCAGCACTATTGGTAATAATACCACCTACGAATGGAGTTTTGGCGATGGCTCAACTTCTTCGCAACAAAACCCTTCACACCCATACACGCAAGGCGGTATATATAACATCACTCTTGTTATCCGCGATAATGGCTCTTGTAATAAGGTAGATTCGGTTACAAAGCAACTGGTGCTACTTAACGATAGTACCTTCTCTTTGCCATCGGTAGTTATTTGCCCTGGCGGTACAGCTCAACTAGGTTTTGTATCTGCCGATACTACACTTAGTTACCAATGGCAACCTACGGGTACGCTTAATAATAGTACTATATCTAACCCACAGGCTACACCTACTGCCGATACTACGGTGTATTTATTATTGGTTACAAATGGCACTTGCGCCGATTCAATATATCAGACCGTAACCATTATAAGAGATACCTTATTTGCAATTGATGATACGGTTGTTTGTTCGGGTACAACGCTGCAGATATCGGCAGGGCACACCAATTCATTAAATATTCTTCAATACAACTGGAACCCCGATAACAGCATTGTAAGCGGCGACTCTACGGCTACCCCTACGGTAACAATTACCCA
>JBJOOW010000449.1:0-2716 GCA_046051095.1 Bacteroidota bacterium
CTCTCGCCACGGGTAATAATCCTGCCCACCTTCTGCGCACGCTTTTTGGCAATAAAGCTGCCAAAGCCACGCACGTAAACGTTTTCGCCTTGTTTCACCTGTTCCTTTACCTCTTTAAAAAACGCTTCAAGCGTAATTAACACGTCGGTTTTAGGAACCCCCGTAGCCTCGGCTATTTTGCTTACTATGTCTACTTTTCTCATACTGAATAGTTTTGAAAGGGTTTATAATTAAATCCGAAATCTGCATAAAGGTGAGAAATTATTTTTTTAAACAGAAATCTGAAAGCCAATTAATATTTAAAACCCTGCATATTTTTGCAGCTTACGGTTTACCGGTATAAAATATGAAATCTCCCTTTACCAGCCTGCTTTTAACATGGAATAAGCACCAAAATACCCGGAAAATGCCCTGGAAGGGCGAAAAGGACCCTTATTTGATATGGTTGAGCGAAATTATTTTGCAACAAACCCGGGTGGAACAGGGTATGCCTTATTTCCAGCGTTTTAAGCAAAAATACCCTACGGTAAAACACCTTGCACTGGCTAAAGAGGATGACGTAATGAAATTATGGCAGGGGCTGGGGTACTACTCGCGTGCTCGAAACCTGCACGAAACAGCCAAAAACATTTACCACAACATGGGTGGTAAGTTCCCAGATACTTACGACGAACTGGTAAAGTTAAAAGGAGTGGGAGCATACACCGCATCGGCTATTGCATCATTTGCATTTAACGAACCCAAAGCCGTTGTAGATGGCAATGTTATAAGAGTGCTGTCGAGGGTTTTGGGAATTGCTACGGCATTCGACACTACATCAGGTAAAAAACAATTTGCCGAAAAAGCGCAACAACTAATTGACAACCAACAACCAGCAGCCTACAACCAGGCAATTATGGACTTTGGAGCTGTGGTATGTGTGCCGCAAAACCCAACATGCGAAACCTGCCCCATGAATAAAATTTGTGTGGCCTACCTGCAAAACAAAGTAGACGAACTGCCGCGGCGCGAAAAACGAACTAAAATTTTACCCCGTTACTTTAATTACCTGATTATTAAAAACAAAACAGAGCTATTAATAGAGAAACGAAGCGGTAACGATATATGGAAAAACCTGTACCAGCTACCATTGATTGAAACCGCAAAACCACTGAACAATAATTTTCATAAAACGATAGCTAAACACCTGGGCTTTAACGATTTTTCAATTGATAGTTACTCGCCCGAAATTTCGCAGATGCTATCGCACCGTAAAATACATTTCAGGTTTATAGCGTTAAATGTAGCCGACATAAACCTACTAATGACCGAAGGATTTCAAAATGTAAAACTTAGTAAGCTAAACCAATATGCTTTCCCTAAAACAATAAACGAATACCTGATAAACAGTGGATTATTAAAAGAGCAATAAACAACCGGCATAATATGCACACATATTGCTAAATACCGTATTTGACAAAAATATTCAGGCAATTGATTGGCATTGTTTGAAAACTGCTTACTTTAGAGATTCACTATTTATATAACATCTATAATTTTCAGTATGGTTAACAAAGTATTTTTGATAGGACGCTTAGGTAAAGACCCGGTGATTAAACATTTTCAGAACGATGGCGCTATTGCTGAGTTTTCGCTGGCTACCACCGAATCATATAAAGACAGAGAAGGTAAGTGGAATGAAATAACCGATTGGCACAACATTAAAATAAACAACAAGTTTATGGCTGAACGTGCCGAGAAGTACCTTAAGAAAGGCAGCCTTATACATGTTGAAGGTAAGATACGTACCCGCTCGTACGATGATAAAGACGGTAACAAACGTTATGTAACCGAGGTGATTGTAGAGCAGTTCCGTATGCTTGATAGAAAAGCCGAAGGCGGCGAAGGTGGTGGCAGCGGCAGTAGCTACTCTTCATCATCAAACACATCGTATACCGAGCAGGCACCAGCCAGCACACCAGCGGCCGACGATGATTTACCATTTTAATTAACCTAACTTTTATAAAAAAGGGAGCGGTGAGGTAATCGCTCCCTTTTATTTACACCCAATTCAATGGACGATCCGGTCAGTACTAATTTCATACTTCTTCAATCGCTGGTTAACGCACCTACCAGTGGTGTATTTTTTGCCAACGTTATTATTCTGGTACTTATTGCCTGCTCTGCAGTTATGTCGGCCAGCGAAATAGCTTTCTTCTCATTATCCAATGCCGAGGTAGACGCCCTGCGCGAAAGCGATGATGCGGCCGATAACCGCGTAGCCAAACTGTTGGACAGGCCCCGTTACTTATTATCTACCATACTAATAGCCAACAACCTGGTTAACATTGGTGTAGTAGTTACATCGTACTATGTAACCAAGCGCATGTTTAACTTTCACGATTATGTGTTTGGCAGCTTTACCCTGTATGGCTATATAATTGAGTTTTTGTGGAACGTTATTGTAGTAACATTTATGCTGGTACTGTTTGGCGAAGCTACGCCTAAAGTATATGCTACACACAATAAGCAACCTATAGCTCGCAACATGGCACGCATATTTTTATGGATGATGCGTGTATTTGAGCCGGTAAATTATGTGCTGGTTGGCTCAACAAAAGTGTTGGAGAAACGATTGAAACGTTACAATGCCGAAATAGATATTGAAGAGATAAACAAGGCTATTGAAATAACAGTAGAGAAAAAAGAATCGAAGCAGGATGCCAAGCTATTAAAG
>JBJOOW010000450.1:0-6146 GCA_046051095.1 Bacteroidota bacterium
ATAAGTTATTTAATAATTAAAACAGCCAGAATCTGCTTCTGCATTTTGTTGCTTAAAATGTATATTGCCCCAATGAAAAAGTGCCTGACAGTAATTTGCTGTATATTACTAACCACAAACATTTTTGCACAAATGCCCTGGTATCACCACACAACTATATATCAGATATATCCCCGCTCGTTTTATGATAGTAATGGCGATGGTATTGGCGACATACAAGGCATAATACAGAAACTTGATTATGTGAAAACGATGGGGTATGAAACCATCTGGTGTTCGCCATTTTTCAAATCGCCACAGCAGGATTTTGGTTACGATATTTCTGATTACTGCGATATAGCGCCAGAGTATGGTACGCTTGCCGATGCCCAGCAATTGATTGATGAGGTACACAAGCGCGGTATGAAGATTGTGTTTGATATGGTAATGAACCATACATCGGTAGAGCACCCGTGGTTTAAACACGATGTAGCAAAGGGTAAAGGTGGCGCTGCCGATTTTTATATATGGGCCGATAAACCAAATAACTGGAAAAGTATGACCGGAGGTAGTGGCTGGCAGTATAGTAAAGAGCGGGGCCAGTATTTCTGGGCCAGCTTTTTACCGTTTCAGCCAGATTTAAATTACCGCAACCCCGAGGTTAAAAAGCTAATGCTGGATAATGTACGGTTTTGGTTGCGCAGCGGAGTAGATGGTTTCAGGCTGGATATATTTAATGTTATTTATAAAGATGCGGAGTTACGCAATAATCCATTCTCGTGGAAAGCAGTGCCAGACGAGAAGAACCCGAATGGCTTTTTTCAGAAGTTTAAATACACCATTAACCAGCCCGAGAGTATGCTGTTTGCCAAAGAGCTACGCGCTGTGTGTGAGGAGTTTGGCGACCGTATGTTGCTGGGTGAGGTGAGCGGCGACCGTAAAACTATCCGCAAGTTTTCGGGCGATGATAAAAACGACGGACTTGGGCTTGTGTTTAATTTCGAAATGCTGCGGTATAAGTTTAAAGCATCGTATTTCCGCGAGTTGGCAGGTAATATTGAAAAGGATTTTCCGGCCCCGTTTATGCCGGTGTATGTATTTAGCAACCACGATAGGCGCCGGAGTATAAAACGTGTTAACGACGACATGCAGAAAGCAAAGCTGTTACATCTGTTTCAGTTAACGGTGCGCGGTGTGCCCTGCATGTACTATGGCGAAGAAATAGGCATGACAGATGCCCGTATTAAGTTTAAAGATGGCTTAGACCCTATTGCACAAAAAATGAAAGGCTATCCACGTTTTATTTTTGATTGGGCGGGCGAAACACCTAACCGCGATGAGTTGCGTACACCCATGCAATGGGATAGTACCACTAACGCAGGTTTCTCAATAAGTGCAAAAACATGGCTACCGGTAAATAATAATTATACCACTATAAACGTTGAGAAGGAGAAGAGCGATGAAAACTCATTGCTACAATTTGTTCAACGTGTTTTAAAACTTAGAAACAATATGGGTGTACTTAAAACTGGCGATATTGAGTTTGTGGGCCGCGAAAAACTACCTAAAAATGTACTGGCGTATAAGCGCAAAGCAGGTAACGAAGAAATACTGGTTGTTATGAACTTTAGCAAATCGGAAAAATCGGTTGTGCTGCCCGAAAATTTTTCAAACGTATTGTTGGCGGTATCGCCAACCGAAAAGGTAACCGGCAATAAACTGCACTTAAGCTCTTTAGGTGCGGTAATACTGGCAAGGCAATAACAAAAAAAGGGCTCTTTAAATTTAAAGAGCCCTTTTTTGTTATTGCGGTGCTTTAGTAATAAAACTTAAATACTTTTCGTTGATTGCTGTTGTAGGTAATTTCGGCAATGTAAACACCATGGCTTTCCAGTGGTAGCGCGGTATTGTCAGTAGGGTTTAGTTTGTTCTCTAATTCGCGCCCGAGTATATCAAATACCCTTAGTTGTTTTATCTGTATTCCTGATTGGCGCTGTATCATCAGGTTCTTGTTCCACAAAAAGGCTTGTAGCTTTTTATCATCCTGTTCATTAATTCCGGCAGGGTCTAATACTACTACTTTAAACGTAGTAACATTACCCGAAATTGTTCCGTCTGTTCTTATAGGCCAGATAACAACTACCGATGGTCCGGTTTTAAATCTTGGCTCGCTGGCATTTACTGTGATGGTGATATCAGTAGAGTCTCTTCCCGGTATGGTATCGTATGCAACAGGGAAACTGAGCCCGCTTAACGAATTGGTGTCGGTATATGTTACCGGTGAGCCCACCCCTGCACTATCAATAGAGTAATTAAAGCCAAGTGTTTCTGCATAGTTGGTTAGGCTGTCGTTGTGAAGGCGCAACGTAAAAGAAACGCTGCCATTTTTAATAACAGAGAAAGAATCGGTGCCTTGCGGTATTATTTCTACGCGCAGTGTGTTTGCTGCTGAAACTGGCAATACCAGGGCCATGCAAACTAAAAGCAGTAAATAAAAATGTAATCTTTTCATAGATTTTTCTGTATTGGATTGTAAATGTTCTTTAGCTGTATATGTGGGAATAAATACCGGTTGACAGTAAATATAAATTGTTTAATGCAATTGCCTGTTTGGGGTTGATCAACTTTGGTTTATGTAAGTTAAAATGTGGTTATGTAAAGTATGTTTCATTTGTTGTAAAAAATTACATGCTTAAAGTCTTTTTTAATAATCTTTTTGTCTAAGTAAAATAGTGTTTAAAAGGTTACATAGCAACTGTTTACTGCTGATTGGCATAAAAGTCTTTCAATTCTTTGATTTTTGTATTTGGCATGCATTTTCTGTTTAAATAATTTCTGTGTTGTTTTTTTTTATTGAAAAGGGCCTTTGTGTCTGGATATATGCAAAAGGGCAAACGTCCATCGGCAAAAGCAGGTTTCTTACCTTTTTCATTCAATACTTATTGTAGTCTAAAAGTAGATTCTATTTGGAAATTTAGTTAATCTATCTAATTTTAATCTTACATGCTTAAAGTGTATAAATATGGATATTTTAAACCAGATAGTAGAGAAGCTGACTAAAGACGAACTGCGTTTTTTTAAATTCTATATGGGGAACTTGCCTACCGGCGACCGTAAAGACCTGGTGCTGGTAGATTATGTGCGGCAGGCCGGAAACAAATTTGACGAAGAGAAGGTTATAAAAAAACTGAAATATAACACCAGTAACAAAAACAGCTATTACCGGCTTAAGAACCGCGTTATACAGGATATAGGCGACTCGCTTACCTTATTGCATACATATAAAAACGAGTTGTATGAACTGCAGCACTACATTACTTTATACCACATCTACTATTCAAAAACGCTTTTTAAGCCCTGTTTATTTTACTTAAAAAAAGCAGAGCGACTTGCACGTAGTATTGAAAATTACGAGTTGCTTGATATAGTATACTCGAATTTTATACGGCTTTCGGCAGAGCTGATAGAGGTTAACCCGGATGTGTATATAGCATTAAGAGAAGAAAATGCACAATTGGTTTCTCAATTGCGTAGTTTAGATGATTTACTTGCTACAGTAACTTATAGGTTGAAGTTGTCGCAAAATTTTGGCCCCGGAGATAAAAAGCAACTCGCGCAATTGCAACATCAGGTAGATGTAATAAGCAAACAAACTACTTCGCATTACGGGCGTAACCTGCAAACAAAAATATACAAAGCACTTAGCCAGATATTGCTACAACTACACAATTACGAAGCGCTGGAAAAGATGATGAAGGAAACATACAAACAATTTGAAGACAAAAAATGGTTTGACAAGCAAAATCACGATTTGAAGCTTCAGATGCTTACTTACTACGCTAATGCATTGTATAAAAACGGCAAAAACAAAGAATCGCTGGCTGTTACTGATACATTGGGTACAGAGATTGAGCAATACAATAAACTGCATTACGACCGCTACCTTTTCTTTTTTTATAACCTGCAAATAATAAATAATTCGGTGCTTAACCCCGCTCAGGCACTTAAAATACTGGACGAGTTTCAGAACGAGATACACCGGAAAAAGAATTATTACTACGATACTTTTATTTACCTGAACCGTGCAGGCCTGTTTTACGATACCGGCAAATACAAAGAAGCCCTGAAGAGCCTGGTAAAATTGTATGTAAGCGATAGTTATTTGAAAGCGGATAAAGCATTTAGGTTTAAGGTAGAGATAAGTGAGTTGATAATAACGTTTGAATCTGCTGCATACGATACGCTATTGTATCGGATAGAACAGATTAAGAAGGACTATAAAACATTTGCTGCCAACAAGAATTATCAGCGCGACTTTAGTCTTATAGAACTTTTAAAGCTTATGGCCGATAGTAACGATGTAAAACACGATGGCGAGGTACAAAAGAGGATAAAAGCCTTGCTAAAACATAAAGCGGGCGCCACAGCCGATGACTCGGAAGTTATAAGCTACGAGGGTTGGCTTAGTAAAAAATTAAGTACAGGCAATTGGCTTAACGTGTAAGAAACTGCTATGTTTTGTATATATATTTGTTAGGTAGGGTTCGTTCTAAGGGCTCTTTTGCATGTAAGAAATTATCTATTTTACATTGCAGCTACCATAGTATGGTTGCAGATTTGTACTGATTAATTATTAGTAACCCGCCGGTTAGTTACCGGTACAAATCAATTACCTATGAAAAAAACTAAACTAAGCTTGCTGATAGCTGCCATTGTGGCGCTATGCGGCGATGTGGGCGCACAAACAAACGCATGTACAGCCACCTTTACTTATTCGGTTTATGCACCGCAACAAGTTCAGTTTGTAGCTGTGCACGACAGTACCAATACGCCGCTTGTTAACTATTACTGGAATTTTGGAGATGGAAGTATTGATAGCGGTAATGCAATTTCGCACCAATACCCCGCCAATGGCGACTGGGAGGCATGTGTTACAGTAAGTAACGCTAATTGTACTTACACCTTTTGCGATAGCGTACATGTAGGTGAGGTGCCACCCCCAACCTACAGTTTATCGGGGTATGTTTATAAGGGAACCTTAAATACCTGCAGGGCTGTAGCCTATCTTATAAACGATAGCTCTGGTTATCTCAGCCTGGTAGATATATCTGAAAGGCCCGATTCGAATGCCGCAAGTTGCTGGAGAAGATTTAATTTCTCTGGCGTGCCGGAAGGTTACTATTACTTAAAGGCTGCGCTGGGCGATGAAGACCCTGACTATGCAAATTACCTGCCTACATATTACGGTGGCGCAATTAACTGGGCCGACGCTACACCAATACATGTAACAGCCACTGATTATAGCCTGCATGTTACGCTGACAGAGGGCGTTAACCCTGGCGGCCCTGGTTTTGTTGGTGGATGGGTTACAGAGGGGGCCGGACTTACTATAGGTGGTAATAACGAAACGCGTGCAAGCGGAGACCCTATAGCAGATGTGCAAATTAACCTGCTTACCGATAACAACATACCGGTTGCCTTTACACACACCGATGCCAATGGGCGATATACATTCAGCAATTTGGCATTAGGTACTTACAAAGTGTATGCAGAGCAAATTAATAAGGTTCCTTACTCTACCAACGTAACTTTAGATGCCAATAACCAATCTCGCGATAACGTGAATGTAGTAGTGAATAGTAATAGTGCAGTAACCGGTGTTAACGATTTAAAGGAGATACAAGTGTTGGGTGTTTATCCAAATCCGGTTTTGGATAAAACAAGCATTAATGTTACCATGAAACAAAGCACAAAGCTAGCAATGGTGCTAACAGATATTAATGGCCGCACTATACAAAACAGAAACCTTGAACTGGCTACAGGCCCTAACGAAATAAAACTTGATTTAAGCCAACAGGCTGCCGGGGTTTATTTAGTTAATCTTACAAACGAAAGCAGTAAAAAGATTGTAAGGTTGGTAAAAGTGAAATAGCAGATAGCAAGTCTGTTTGCCGTAATGCCAATTCTTTATTGAGGCTATTTAGTGCCTTGTTTTTTAACCGGTCAACACTATGTTTTTGAAAAGGTTATGCGCCATCCCTTATGGGGTGGCGCTTTTTGTATATACCAATTTTTATACTTGCAGCGTTAAGTTTATAAATTCGTTGGTATGAGAAAGATTCTTTTGGCATGTATACTATTGGTTGGGTTAACGGCAACAGCACAGG
>JBJOOW010000451.1:0-3928 GCA_046051095.1 Bacteroidota bacterium
GCCCCTACCTTACTACTAATGGGGCTGAACCGGGCACTACCGGTGGCAGCCTTACCAACCTTACTGTGCCGGTAGATACAATACCGTTTGTGGCGCTGGATGTATTAGCGTATAAAGATACTACTATCTGCCCCGGGCAAACAGCCTTGTTGTACGAAATTGATACAGCTACCTTTACCCCAACGGTACAATGGAGTACCGGAGAAACAACTGATTTTATTTTACCGCAGCCAACTGCTACCACTACCTATACGGTATCGGTTACCGATTGGCGTGGGTGCCAGATACGGCGCGACCTGGTTGTTACGGTGCTGAACGATATACCGGGCTTAAGTTTTTGTTGCGATACTACTGTATGCCCCGGCGCATCGGTTATGTTTGATGTTAATGTAAACCCGCCTGTACCGCTAACTTATTTGTGGAGCACCGGTGCAACCGATAATGCTGTTATCCGCGATGTATATAACACAGAAGTATTTACTGTAACCGTTACCGACCAGAATGGCTGTACTGTTTCGCGCTCGGGTACGGCAACTGTAACCAACACACCGCCAGCACTTACAGTATGTTGCGATACTACTGTTTGCGTAGAGAAGCCTGTAACCATGACCGCTACCGCACCTACGGCTGTTAGTTATGCCTGGAGTACCGGACAAACCACTATTGCCGTTACATTACCGGTAGTTAGCCAAACTACTTTTACTGTAACCATTACCGATGCCGAGGGCTGTAAGGCTATACAATCGGTGCAGGCAAATGTTACCGGTATACAAACAATAATAACTGCTGTACCCGATACCAGTATACTGTTAGGGCAAACTGTGCAGCTAACCGCCAGCGGCGATAGCAGCAGTTACACCTATAGCTGGAGCCCCGGCAACGGATTAAACAACAGCGCTATATATAACCCGGTGGCTGCTACAGAACAAACTACTACTTACTGCGTAACCGTAACCAGCGATATTGAGTGTACGGCCAGCGCCTGCTATACTATAGAATTGGTACAACCCGATGTAAAAGTACCCGATGCCTTTACACCCAACAGCAGCGGAGTTAACGATGTGTTTACCATCTTTCCGTTAAAGTTTGCCGAAGTAGTACAGGTTAAAATATTTAACCGCTGGGGTGAAGTAGTATACGATGTACAGGGTAATGGTGCCTGGGATGGTAGCTACAAGGGTAAAGCGCAGCCTGCCGGTATTTATGTGGTACAGGTTAACTACAGCAGTCAACTAAACCCCGGTAAGTTGTTTACTATTACCAAAAACATTACGCTGATACGCTAATTCTTAGTTGCGTAGATAAAGTGCTTTAGATTACGAATTAAAGTCCCCGGTAATTAAATATATATATATATATTGTCGACAAATTTGTGATATGAAAAAACTGTTTTATCTTTTTGTTGTTTGTGGTTTGTTTACTTCTTTCATGGGTTGTACCGCTAAAAAAACATATAACTTAACCTTTAAAGCAGAGCACTGGTGGACCGAAGTAAATTCTTATCAAATAGGTATGGGAGAAGGCGTGTATTTAGTTAGTGTAGATGATAAAAAGTTTAACACGCTTTACCAAAAATCCGGCGAAGTACGGAATGAAACTAAAATTGAACAGACTATTGCTCACTCTGGCGATTATGTTTATGTAGCTATATCCGTTACAGATGTTTACGACGCAGCATCGGTAGAGTGCACCGATCAGAATGGCAAATTAATAGCTTTTGAGTTTACAGATAATCTGTATATAGATGAGAATAGTGATTTTATTAAAGTTAAAAAGAATGACACTATCGCTACTAAAAAAGTGAAGTTTGCACGTGTTTATCTGGAGTAATAGTTACCGCTCACAAATGCCCGCAAACTCGCAATGTATACAACGGTCAGTATCGGTGGTTTTGGTAAAAGGTACTTCGGGGTTCAGCATTTCGGTTAATACGGCTACCAGTTTTTCTTCAAACCGGTTTATTACATCTGCACCCAGTATATCATTGGTTTTATCTATGCGCAACGTATCCAGCCCGCGGCTGCTTTCGCGCAGCCAGTATATACCCGAGCGTACAGGCACCTCTTTACCTGCCATGCGGTTATACAGCCAGGCATATACCAGCAGCTGCACCGGTTTGGCGTAAGCAGGGTCGTTGGTAAGCGCTTCCCAGGTTTCTTCGTTTAATATTGGTATGGTAGATAGCTTCGATGTTTTATAGTCTGCTATTTGTATTACACCATCCACACTCTCTACGCGGTCTACACGTCCCGCAATTTTTATTTCTCGTCCGTTTAGGTTTATGGTATACGATAGCTTGTCTTCCAGCATTACTATCTGCAAATCGTTACCCCACTCGCTTAATTGTTCAATTATCTTTTTCTCGTGTTTTAAGTATTCTTCGGTAAGCTTTACGCATACTTTGTATAGTAACAGGTTTTTACCGCTCTTCAGGTTCTCACTTTCAAAGCGTTCGGCCAGGTGTTCTTTTATCAGTTGCTCTATTCGCGGTTTGTTTTTAAGCTGTGCCTCTACAAAGGCTGCGGTTACTACTTCGCCCACTTTCTCTTTGTAAATAATCTCCAGCGCATAGTGTACAGCAGAACCGATAGTGGCTGCCTCCATATTCTCTTCCATATCGTCCTGCTCGCGCAGGCCGGCTATGTAGCGGAAATAATATTGCAGCGGACAGTTGATATACGTATTAAGTGCTGATGGTGAAAGGCCAGAGGTGGTCATTATCTCCAGCATTTTGCCTGTTATGTTTTCATTTTTAGTAATGCTGATAGCGGTTTCTTCTATACCTGCTGGCGGGTCAATAGCAAATATTAAATCCTGAATATGCGCCTGCGGGTTGGCTAACTTTAGTTCCTGTTCTAATTGTAAAATGAAACGGCTTTTCTCGCCGCCACCCAGTTCATCGGGTTCGGTGTTATACAATACAAACACATTCTCTGCCTGATGCAGCAACCGGTAAAACAAATACGCTGTAGCAGCATCGCGTTCGCGATGGGTGGTTAAAAACTCGTAGCGCATTTCGTAGGGTATGTAGCTGCGTATGTTTTTGCCACCGGGCAGTATACCCTCGTTAGCCGAAAGGATGATGACATTTTTAAAATCGAGCGCACGAGTCTCCAGCAAACCCATCACCTGTAAGCCTTGCACCGGGTCGCCCTCTAACGGTACTCGCGTGTTGTAAAAATCGTCTTTCAGCAACTGCGTGTATGTTTTAATGCTGATGTTCTCTCCGGTATTGAAAATGCTTTGTGTGTTGTTGAGTATGGTTAACAGGCGTAAAGTTATCTCGGCATCTGGGGCCAGTTGCTTGTTGCCTTCCCGCACGGCAGTTACCAGTTTATCCAGCAGATTGTTGATGTGTATTTGCAGATAGGCGGCATACTGTAGTGTATCTGTCTCCTCAAAAAACACAGCCGATGCAGCACCACCCAGTGCGCGCTCCAGTTCTTCTTTGCGTATAAGTACGCGGTTCTGTTTTTTCAGTGTTTCTATAAACAGGCTGGTATCTATAGTGCCATACAGCAAACTAAAATAGCTGTGCTGCAACAGGTCGAACACATCTTTGTAATAAAAACGCTGCGGCCTGTTTTTAGATTGATATTTCTGCGAGTTGTGGTACAGGCGGAATAATATATCGAGGAACGATGCCGGGTTACTGCCCGTAATGGTTAAACCCATGGTTATGTTCAGCGATGTAATGTTGGCCGGTATGGCAGCTATCAGCGGACTTAGTAGTTTTTCATCGGGCACAACTATAACAGTTTCCAGCGCGTTGGTTTCGTCTAGCTTTAGCCGGTTCTGTAGTATATCGGCAGTTACTTTTACCTGGCCTATATTTTTGGCCGCGCCTATAATCTGTATGTTTTTAGGGTTAGTGCTAATACCATCGGTAAACTGTTTATCGCCGGCGCGTAGCTTGTTTTTGTACTCG
>JBJOOW010000452.1:0-4448 GCA_046051095.1 Bacteroidota bacterium
ACCCTGGCCACCATTGTATGCGAGCCACGGCGCATGGGTATGTTTTTAGCCAACCGCGATTTATTTACTAAGAAAGAGTTTCGCGCGCTGTATAACTTTTGGAAACAACTGTGCACGCTTATGCATATACAAAGCATACCTGCCGGCGAAGAAGAAATGTACACATGGTACGAAGCATTTGAGCGTAGCCACTACGGCTATAGCGATGAGGGAAAGAAAATTGTAGAAGCGCTGGCCAACGAGTTTGCCGAACGCTGGTATCCGCGGTTTATGCGTTACCACGGCACACAGTATTATTACAGCCTGTTCGATGATTACCTGTTGCAAACCCTGCAGATAAAGAAGCCGCATTTTTTCTACCGCTATGCCGTTAAGTGCTACATGTGGTTTCAGTTGCGTGTGTTGTTTCAGCTTATGCCCGATGCCAGCGACCGCAACGTGCTCGATTACTACACTACCGACTATCCCGATTACGATATCAGTAAGGTAGGCCCGTTTGCAAAAAAAGATAAAGCCTGATTGTGTAAGTAGGTGTAGTTGCCGTTATCCGGCTGTTTGTATTTTCCCCTCTCGAGAGGGGCGGTCCGGTGGCTTTGCACCGTACGGGGTGTGTGGCTGTTTGCAAGACTTCCGAAGTTTCAAAAACTTCGGAAGTCTTGTAGTATTTACTTTTTTAAAGTGATAGAACAGGCGGCACCTACGGTGCGCAAAAAAGTATGTCTATTGATTCTACAAACCGCCGGCTCCTAACGGAGCGATAAATACAATTGAGCACCGAATAGCGGTATCCGGCTGTTTGTATTTTCCCCTCTCGAGAGGGGCGGCCGGTGGCTTTGCACCGGACGGGGTGTGTGGCTGTTACATTGAATAACTAAGCCGTTGCCGTTTTTAGTATAAACAAAACATACAGGCTAACAAACAGCAATCCCTCCCACATCGATATCTTTTTATCCTGCGTAAGCAGATAGAAAAACAAACCACAGGCCGCCATTACCGGTAACGAAAACCCAAGCAGATTAGCCGGTACATCTATATGCCCAATTGCGCTACCTGCCGTAGGTATTACCAGTGTGTTGAAGATACACGAACCTAATACGTTGCCTATGGCCATGTCTGCTTTGTTCTGCCGTATAGCCGATATGTTTACAGCCAGCTCGGGTAGGGTAGTGCCCAGCGATAGTAAGGTTAGTGCTATTACCGAGTTAGGTATGCTCATAGCCTGTGCTATCTTCTCCAGCGATGATACGGTGTAGTCGGCCCCAAAGTAAATACCTACACCAGCCAGTAGTAAAAGTACAATTGCTTTTAAGGGGAACGCACCACGTTCGGTGGTGGTTTCTTCTTCTCCTTCGTGGTGGCCTTTTATCAGGTAAAAACTATAAATCAAAAACATAACTACACCTATAAACGCTTCGCTGAAAACTATTTTACCATCGTAGGCTATTATGTAGAAATAAAAAAAGCTACCCAGTAAAAAGTGTAGGTCTATATACAGGTAGCCTGTATTAAGCACCAGGCTTTTCCGGTTAAAGGCAACTGCCAAACCGGTAATCAATAATATGTTCGATATGTTGGCGCCTATAATATTACCCGGTAGTATATCCGATACGCCTTTGCTTACCGATAACATACCCGATATCAACTCGGGCAGCGAGGTACCAATGCCTACTATAAAAATACCTACTACAAAAGCAGGTAGCTTCAAATACTTACCTATCCCCTCTGCCGATTGTGTAAACACATTGGCCGATACCAATAACAAAGCCAGTGCACCAATAAAAATTAATACGGTTAATGCCATGGGCATAAAGGTAAACTATTTGGTATCGCTATACTGTTATATACTCTAAAAGCAGGCCCTGCCTTACATACAGCAGTGTTTGTTTTTTTTAGGTTTTAGCAACCATGTTAATACCCTTGTATCTTAAGGTGTTGATTATTAGTACTTTGCAAATTTCAATGTTAATACCCCTCCCCCAATAATGTTAACCCCATACATTTTATATATAAATATTTAAAATGTGTTTAACGTTGCGTGAATTACAAATGTAAGATACATACTATTGCCGGCTTCCCCGATACTTGTAGCACCTAAACATGGCATGAGTCGGTGGGGCTGTTTGTCCTCCGCTTGTTTCATCCCGCCTTATGCGGGAGGCGGGGGTGGCGAGTCCCGATAGCTATCGGGATGCGAGCCGGAGGTGGATGCCGTTTAATAATTACAGATAGTAAGTTACAAGCTATCCGAAGTTTTAAAAACTTCGGATAGCTATTTGCATTTACTTTTTTTAAAGTGATAGAACAGGCGGCACCTACGGTGCGCAAAAAAGTATGTCTATTGATTCTACAAACCGACGGCCCCTAACGGAGCGATAAATACAATTTAGCACCGCGTAGCGGTATCCGGCTGTTTGTATTTTGCCCTCTCGAGAGGGGCGGCCGGTGGCTTTGCACCGGACGGGGTGTGTGGCTGTTTGCAAGACTTCCGAAGTTTTTGAAACTTCGGAAGTCTTCTTCATATTATACGTTTTTCCGGACTTTAGTCCGGTATATGTAAAGTGCAATTCCTTTTATCTAAGTGCCATTGACTTCAGCCAATGGTATAAATTTTAAGTCGGCCAATTCTATTATTTATTCCTAAGTTTATCCTACAACCAACGTCCATGAAATTTGAAGAATACCGTAAGCACGATGCCACCTCTTTAGCGGCATTGGTAAAAAATAAAGAAGTAAAACCCGAGGAGTTACTGGAGCTGGCCATTAACCGCGCCGAAGAGGTAAATCCTAAAATAAATGCTGTTATCAATAAGCTGTACGATTTGGGCAAGGCGCAACTTGGTAATGTAGATGCCGGCGCGCCGTTTGCCGGTGTGCCGTATCTTATAAAAGATCTGGGCCCGCAGTTAAAAGGTACCCGCTATACCTGCGGCTCGCGGATATTGAAAGATTTTATCTCTACCGAAAACTCAGAAGTAACCAACCGTATGCTAAAGGCCGGTCTGGTAATATTTGGCAAAACCAATACGCCCGAGTTTGGCCTTAACCCATGGACTGAACCCGAGTTGTTTGGCCCTGCCCGCAACCCGTGGAACACCAACCACACTACCGGTGGTAGTAGTGGTGGCAGCGCCGCAGCTGTAGCAGCCGGTATTGTACCTATGGCCAGCGCTAACGATGGTGGCGGTAGCATACGCATACCCGCAAGTTGCAATGGTTTGTTTGCCATTAAGCCCAGTCGTGGGCGCGTAACACTTGGCCCATATTTTGGCGAAGGTTGGGGTGGTGCTGTATGCGAGGGTGTGGTAAGCCGCACCGTACGCGATAGCGCCTTATACTACGATTTGGTGCAGGGCCACGCCGAGGGCGACCCGTATTACATTGCCCCGCCAGAGCGTGCTTATATGCAGGAGATAAGCATGCCCGTTGGCAAACTTAAAATAGGCTACACTACTAAAATGCCTGCCGGCCTTAACGTACCGGTAGATGAAGAAAACGTAAACGCAGTAAAAGCTGCCGTGCAGTTGCTTAAAGACCTGGGCCACGAAGTAGTAGAAGTGGAGTTGCCGTACAAAAAAGAACTACTAACAGAATTGCTATACGCTATGGTTTACGGCGAAACCTCTGCCACGCTCGATTACATTGGCGAGCAGCGCGGCCGCAAGCCACACCGCAGTGAGGTTGAACCTAACACCTGGCTATTGTATAAACTGGGTAAATCGTTTAATGCAAACTCGTTTGCATTGGCCAAGCTTAAGTGGAACGAAGTAAACCGCAAGCTTGCAGAGTTTCATAAAACATACGACCTGCTGCTAACGCCCACACTGGGTATGCGTCCGTTTAAAATTGGCGCTATGAACAACCCGCCTTTTGAAGAAGCAGCCCTTCGCACTTTAAATGCACTGGGTATATCATCGGTTATCCGCTACACCGGTATGATAGAGAAGATAGCCGAACAAACCTTTAGCTGGATTCCTTACCCTCCACTGGCTAACATCAGCGGACAGCCATCTATGACGGTGCCATTGTACTGGAGCAAAACCGAAAATCTGCCGGTAGGTGTAATGTTCACCGGCCGCTGGCAAGATGAAGCTACACTGTTCCGCCTGGGTGCACAGATAGAAAAAGCACAGCCATGGTTCGATAAGGTGCCTTCGTTGTAAAATAGCAACAGGCGGCACCTACGGTGCGCCGTTCATTTTTCTTCGTGTTGCTACAAACAGCCGGCTCCTCCGGAGCGGCAAACCTTTTACTGCTTACTATTACATGCTTTCATGTCAGCGTAAGTACAACCTTTGCAGTAGGTAGCTCTCTGCCTTTCTGCATTCCACCGCGTAGCGGTCGTCTGTTTGTAGAAAAATGGAATGATGTATTGGTTGCGCGCCATAGGCGCCGCCTGTTCTGATGGTGATAAATTATATATGCATTTGTTGGTAGCAATATTGTGTTTG
>JBJOOW010000453.1:0-4316 GCA_046051095.1 Bacteroidota bacterium
TTATGCTGTTTGCTATTTTGCTATCGTTAAGCATAAACAAATTAAACTGTTGCCAGTTTTTTACCATAGGCGCAGTACTGGCATAAGGCGGCAAAAAACCTCGTAGCTGAAAATCGAGGTACCCTATATAATTAAACCGGTTATTCATGTAAGGCTCATTATCTACACGCGGTAAATTATAGGCAGTAAACGTTACCATTGTGCCTTGCAGTGTTCCGTCACCCAGCGTAGATAAAAACCATGAAGGAGTAGGCGAACGAAACCGATCCTGCTTTACTTCAAAACTATCGTGCTTAATATGCTGGCCCACATAGTAATCGAACGCATCTAAAAAACCTATGCGCAATTTGCTAACGTAACACGGCATAGTTAAATTAAACTGCCAGCCGGGCAACGTATAGCCAAGGTATTGTTTTTTTTCGTAGCGTACTTCAAACACGGTTCCCACTTTTACATCGGGCACGGTAAACGTTAAACTTACCTGTACGCCTTTTAAATGCCTTACTTTTATACTGGAAGTATCTAAATAGCTGGCCTTAATTGTTCCATCTGCCAACAAATTGTAGGCAACTACTTTAATGTTAGAAATACTTTCGTCGCCAACGTCTGAATACCTTAATTCAAAAAAAGCCCTTTCTGCCCCCTTAGGGGTAAGTACCTTTATACGCTGGTAGTAGGCCGAGGTAATAGCAAACCTAACGAATTGATCATTCTTGCTCTCGTTGTTGTAGTACACATCGCCCAGGTCGTACAAGGCAATTGCGTCAGCATTTTTATCGTAGGGGCAATCTTTTATTTGTAGCTCGGCAACTGTTACCTTGCCCATGTATTCGGTAAATTTTCCGTTTGGCTGGCTGTGGGCAATAGCTGCCAACAACACAAATACCAGCCAGGCGCTTAGTTTGTATTTCATACGTTCAATTGCAAATATATACCATATCTGCATTTTTTAATGGCAATAAAGTTGTTTTATGCAGTGTGCTTATAAAGCTAATGTACCACCTACCTACCCATACTTACTTTAGTGCAAATGCCTTAGTATTGCGCCGCAAAAAATACGATGGTATGAACAACAGGATACATGAATTGCAACAACACATAGCGCCCCTGCGCCAGCAAATACTAAACCACCCGGTATATAGCAGTATAAACAACACGGCCGACCTGCAGGTGTTTATGCAACACCATGTATTTGCCGTGTGGGATTTTATGAGCCTGCTTAAAACACTGCAGCAAAACCTTACCTGCACTACGGTGCCATGGTTTCCGGTGGGCGATGCCGAAACCCGCTACCTGATAAACGAAATAGTAGCCGGCGAAGAAAGCGATGTAGATCAACAAGGCCAGCGCAAAAGCCACTTTGAACTGTACCTGGATGCCATGCAGCAATGCCACGCTACCGATGCATGTATACAACAGGTACTGCAGCACATTAAAGCCGGCAAAACTGTAACCGAAGCACTTACACTGGCGGCTGCACCACCAACGGTAGCCCACTTTGTAAACTACACATTCGAAATTATAGCCACCGGTAAGCCACACGTACAGGCCGCCGTGTTTACCTTTGGCCGCGAAGATTTAATACCCGGTATGTTTATGAGCATTGTAAACGATATATACAGCCGCTTGCCGCATACTATATCGGTGTTTAAATATTACCTGGAGCGGCATATAGAAGTAGACGGCGACCACCACAGCCACCTGGCCCTGCAAATGACCAGCCACCTGTGCGGCGATGACGACACTAAATGGAACGAGGCACTACAGGCCGTAACCGGCGCCCTACAGGCGCGCATTACGCTGTGGAATGGCGTATACCAGCAGCTACAAAGCCAACCGGCAACACATTAAATTTGGGTTGATATATAATTACCGGGTACGTATAAACTTAACCGAGGCTATAGAGGCGTGAAACTCTACAAACTTAACCACACCGTTTACCGAGTGGAAAACATTACGCCCGCGGCCACCGCTTTTAAACTCCCAGGTATCGGGTTCGGGGTGGGCCAGGTCTACAAAATCGCATTCGGCTTCGTCGAACACGCGGGTTACTTTGCGTAAATCTTTAAAGTACGAGGTTACCACCGTATAAGGTATAGGCTGTGTAATGGTACGCTTGCCTTTAAAACCATCGGCGGTATATACGTTGCCGGTAAGGTTAACATTGTACCAGCGTTTCTTTTCGCCGTTCTCTACCTCGCTGTAGTTAGATGTTAGCAGCTTTCCATCTTTAAATATGGCTTCCATACGGCTTACTACTTCCTTATCTATCCAAAGTATTTTGGCCTTTACGTTAGATTGTAGCAGGTAGCTTTCTTTACCATCGGCCAGGGTTTGGTGGGTAACCACCATGTTGCCTACTTTATCGCCAAACAATATCACATCGTAAGTAGCAGTTTCGGTGGCAGGTGCAAAACCGGCACATAAAAAAACCAATAAGGTAAGCAGTGGGAACAGTGTTTTCATAGCAGCAACAGTTGCGCAAAAGTAATAATTTATAAAACCACCGGGGCTTACTTTTTGTTCGGCTATGCAGGTACTACGAATGTTGTTTTACTGCACACCCCTGCGGATTATACCCTTTTGCTTAGCCGCTCCTCTCCCACACGGCTGTTGATAAAACCCTGCGCGGAATGAGGTAAGGCAGCGTTAATATCTATTACATTTGGTAACACAGGCTTAAAGTGTATTTAGCATTTTAGCAGCGGCTATATTGCCCCACCCCTAACAAACGGTTATGAAAAACCTCTTCTCCGTATTTGTTTTAGTATGTATTGTTACCACCCTTAGCGCCCAGCTAATAACGCACGGCCCTGTAACGGGCGGTGTTACGCCCACATCTGCACGCATGTACCTGCGCACCTCTGCCGTATCGGAAGTACGGGTAGAGCTGGATACCGACCCCGGTTTCGGCAACCCGCTAAGCGTTACCGATAGCACCGAATACTGGCGCGATACAGCCGTGCTGGTAAACATAGGCGGCCTTAGCGCCAACACACTGTACCACTACCGTGTATATGTAAACGGCGTGTTGGATACGTTGCGTGGTTCGTTTAAAACATTTCCGCCGGTAGGGCAGCGCGGCCATTACAAATGGGGCGTGCTTAGCTGCCAGGAGTACGGCACCTACAACGCCTTTAAAGCCCTGTATAACCGCGGACCGCAACTGGTGCTGCACACCGGCGACTGGACCTACCCCGATTACCAATTACCCGGCGACCACCGTACCGAGTGGCCTATACAACAGTTATCGTACCTTAAGCGCTATACCGAAAAGTTTATGGTACCCTCGTTGCGCTCGGCCGTGTATGATTATGTGCCCGATAACCACGATGGTGCCGAACAGCGCGATAACCAGCACTTCGTATCGGCCTATACCGATAGTAACAACGTAGTACACAATGTTATTACGCTGGAACCCGTGCCACCACTGGGTTTGCAAAATGTGTTTAAAGGTTATTACGAGTATTTTCCCGGTTACCCGGCAGCAGTAGATTCTACCAAAGGCATGTACCACAGCTACCGCTTTGGCAACGCCGAAGTGTTTTTTATAGATGGCCGCCACTGCGGCAACGGGCAGGATTCTACCTTTACCTACGAGCCACAAAACAACCGCTGGGTGTTTGACCCTAAGCCGGGGCAAACCCTACTGGGTGCCGAACAATTGCAATGGCTTAAAACAAGCCTGCAGCAATCTACCGCCGACTGGAAATTTATAGTAAGCGGTGTAATGTTTAACCGCAAGTTCCGCAAGGTGTTACAGGTAGCTATGGTGCTGCAAAACACAGTGTTTGGTATTGGCGGGCAAAGCGGCACCGGTTTTACACTGGCGCATGCTATATCTAACAACTGGTGCGCGTACCCTGCCGAGCAGGATGGCCTGCTAGATTTTATACATACCAATAATATTAAAGATATAATAGTACTTAGCGGCCACGTACACACCAATGTAATGGATAACGGTTTCAACGCCGGCCTGCCCGAGCTTAACACCGGACCTGCGGCCAGCACCGGTGCCGAGCTTACGTATTATATCGACTCGGTAATGCAGCTGATAGGCCAGGGTACAGCTATAGATTCGCTGTGGAACGGTGGCGGACAGGGCGTAAACAATAAAGATTTTAAAAGCGGTTTTGGTATGGTAGAAATTTTTAATGCCGATAGCGTGGTAATGCAGGTAATAGATGAAGACGATACCACCGTTAGCAGCATGACCATACTACACAGCAGCCTTGCCCCTACTGCTATTGCCGATTTAAAAGAACAGCAATGTGTAATTGAAAAAATATACCCCAACCAAAGCCGCGATATGGTGC
>JBJOOW010000454.1:0-4459 GCA_046051095.1 Bacteroidota bacterium
TAGTAAAAAAATGAGGCTAACTACAATATCAATAAACAGATGTGTTTACTGTATTGTTTTCCAATCATTAATCTAAAGCATTATTGTTTCTTTCTAAACTCGCTAAGTTTAAACTTGCGCTGGTACTTAATAGGTATGGCTACGTTAATGCCCATTATCTGCACCTTAACCTTGCCTACAAAATAAAGCTCCGATTCTTTATCGGTAAACAAGCTCCAAAGGGTTTTTATATCGTCCAGTATAGTGCCTTCAGGTTTTATCTGTATGCCCAACGGTATGCGAAATTCGCTGGCCTGTACTACCGGCACATCGGTTTTTTCGCCCAATACACCAATCAGTTTTTTATCAAGCACCACGTTTACCTCAATATCCTTAATGGTGCATTTTATTTTGTTGGGGTTGGTAAACACCGCTTCGGCACCCAGTTTAAAACCTTTGTTATCAATACGCTCGTACTTTACATTCTCCATACTTTTAAATACGGGGGCATATATTTTGCACGATGAAAACAGTACCGGCAATGCCAGTAGCAGCAGTACAAGCGGGTGGGTTAGTCTTCTCATATCACAAACTAAGGTCTATCGAATCTTGCTGGTTAACGGTAATAGTGCCACCGCCAAACATATTACTGAACTCTATTTTACCGGTTACGGTTAACAAAGCCTTTGTAGTACCAACGGCAGAGTCGGGCAAAAATTGCTGTACATCGGCGCGGCTAAAACGTACCGATACAGGCAGGGTAGTCTCTTTACGCCCAGGTATACCCTGGGCTACCTCCATACTAAAAATAGCAACCGGGCGGCCGTTGATAGTATAGCGCTCATCTATGGTTTTAATAGTAGCCGAAAGCAGGTTAGGGTTATTCAGGTGCAGGTCCGATGTAAGTTCCAGCCCGTCTTTACCCAGCGATATTATGTTGTAGTTATCCTGTTTGCTCAGTTCCACATCGCTGCGGTTAAACAGGTACAGCCCACCCAGTAATACCAGTATAACAGCAGGTCCGGCAAATCGTTTTAAGTTCATGGCGTAAAAATATCAGAGTAATCAACTTGGCACTATGTTTTAGGCAGGCTTAATTGTTTTTCACATACCCCTCAATTTTATTCACACACGCGTGGCTGGTTTTTCAATTCGCGTATCTTCACTAAAAATAAAGTAGTGAGGATTATAGGAATTACAGGCACCCTGGGTGCCGGCAAAGGCACCATAGTAGATTATTTAACCCAGCACCATGGCTTTACCCATTTTTCGGTGCGGGGCTACCTTAGCAAACTTATTAAAGCAAAAGGCGGGGAGGTTAACCGCGATACACTGGTAGCCACTGCTAACCAATTACGTGCCGAAAATACACCAAGTTTTATAGCCGAAGAATTGTACCGCGAAGCCGCTGAAAGCGGTAAAGATTGTATTATAGAAAGTATACGCACCGTTGGCGAAGTGAACGCTCTGCACCAGAAAGGTGGCTTTACATTATTTGCCGTAGATGCCGACCAGAAACTGCGCTACGAGCGTATTGTAGAGCGTGCATCGGAAACCGACAAGGTAACCTTTGAGGTTTTTGCCGGTAATGAAGCCCGTGAAATGACATCGGAAGACCCGAATAAGCAAAACCTGGCAGCCTGTATGCGCCTGGCCGATTACCGGTTTAACAACGATGGTAGTTTCGATAACCTGTATAAGCAAATTGACGAAGCACTTGAACAGATTAAATAACCAATAAACTGAGTAACTATGTCTCAACCCGTACCAGAAAAATATATACGCCCCACCTGGGATGAGTACTTTATGGAAGTAATGGATGCCATTAGCAAACGCGCCACCTGTGGCCGCGGGCGCAGTGGTTGTGTAATAGCCCGCGATAACCAGCTACTGGTTACCGGCTATGTTGGTTCGCCTATTGGCTTGCCGCATTGCGATGATGTAGGCCACCAGATGAAGAAGGTGATACACGAAGATGGCTCGGTTACCGAACATTGCGTACGTACGGTACACGCCGAGCAGAACGCTATATGCCAGGCGGCTAAAAACGGGGTTGCCCTTAACGGCGCAACGTTGTACTGCCGTATGACACCCTGCCGTGTTTGTGCCATGCTGATAATAAACTGCGGTATTAAACGTGTAGTTTGCCAGCGTAAGTACCACGCCGGTACCGAGAGCGAAGACATGTTTAGAGTAGCCGGTGTTAAACTGGAGTTTATTCACGAAGAGGTACAGAGCTACGAAAAGCACTAACGGTTATCTATGTCACCCTGAGCGTAGTCGAAGGGTCCGTAAAATAAGAGGCTTTTACTCCGCTCAACCTGACGTTAGGAGCAAAATGTACACTGCATTATCAACTAACTTTGCTGATAATAAAACAAAAAAACGCGCAGCTTAACCTGCGCGTTTTTTTTGTTTTAGCTAACCGGTATTTACCACTGGCCTGTTGCATAATTTACGCTGAAAAATTATTTTTTAAAACATTAAAATATTTATCGCCGCAGTACGACAACCAACCATAGCTTAAGTTTTTTTATAACCCTTTCAACTTACCGGCACTATGGTTTCTGCTTTCCCCCGCAAGCTGCAACGGCTGTTTACGCTGTTGCTATTTCCGTTTTTAGTTAGTTCAGTTTCGGCACAGGTTAATTTACAGAATGTAGAGATTGTGCGCGACAAGTGGGGCGTACCCCACATATTTGGTAAAACCGATGCAGAGACCACCTATGGCCTGGCATGGGCTACCTGCGAAGATGATTTTAATAGCCTGCAAAAAATACTGCTGGCCGTTAAAGGCCGGCTGGCCGAGGTTGACGGCAAGGGTGGTGCCATGCTGGATTTCATTTCTTTCATAGGTGCATCGGAAGAGGTAGTAGATACAGCCTACGACCACAGCTTTTCGCCACAGTATAAAAAAATACTGGAAGCCTACACGCAAGGCGTTAACGATTACGCAGCCGCTAATCCTAATCAGGTGCTGCGCCCGGGCTTGTTTCCGGTAAGCCCCAAAACTATAGTGGCGCAGTACGTGCTAACCAATATGCTGCTAACCAATGTGTATATAGATATACAGAAGATATTTATGGGCACCATTAAGAACTACGAGGTAAACCTGCCTTCGGGTTCTAATGCGTTTGCGATAAACAGCAGCCGTACCCAAACCGGCGAAACATTTCTGGCAGTAAATTCTCACCAGCCGCTGGAGGGTTTGTTTAGCTGGTACGAAGTTCACCTGGTTAGCGAGGAAGGAATGAATATGCTGGGAGGTACCTTTCCCGGTGGTATGAGCATTTTTCATGGTACCAACGCCAACCTGGGTTGGGCCTGCACACTTAACCACCCCGACCTTAGCGATGTATACAAACTGCAAATGAACCCTAAAAACCATTTGCAGTATTGGTTCGATGACCACTGGGAAACACTGCAGGTGCGCAAAAAAACAGTAAAGGTTAAGCTGGGCGCTATACGCATACCAATTACCAAAACCTTTTACTGGAGCAAATACGGCACCACGCTAAAAAATAAAGATGGTTTTTACTCGGTGCGCTTTCCGGCTAACATGGACATACGCGGTTGCGAAACCCTGTACCGCATGAACAAAGCCCGCAATTTCAGCGAATGGAAGGAGTGCATGAGCACAATGTCTTTTCCCGGTGTAAACTTTATATATGCCGATAAGAACGATACTATATTTTATGTAAGCAACGGCCAGTTTGCGCACCGCAACCCGGCCTATAACTGGGAGAAAGTGTTGCCCGGCAATACCAGCCAAACGCTTTGGAACAAACCGTTTTACGCCTTCGATAGTATACCACATGTACTTAACCCCAACAGTGGTTATGTGCTTAACACCAATAACTCGTGCTTTGATGTAACCGGCCCCGGCGATAACCCTACCGGCATTAACCCCACCTTTGGCTTTGGTAACGAAAAGAATAATCGCAGTATACGCGGCCACTACCTGCTTAGTAAATACCCTAAACTTAGCTACAACGATTTTAAAACCGTTAAGTACGATTGTGCGTTTAACGATAGCTTTTATAACCACGGGCTTGATAATGCCAAAGTTATGTTTGCCCTTAGCCCCGAAAAGTACCCCGACCTGGCAGATGCTATTAAAGTAATTAACGCCTGGAACCACGAGACCAATGCTGAAAATAAAGAGGCATCGCTGGTGATAACAGCACTATACCATTTTGTAGATATTGTATCGGGCCGTGGCACCCAATACGAAAGCAATTATTTTGATGAGGCAGAATATGTAAAAGCACTTCGTGGAGCTAAAAAACACCTGCTTAAATATTTTGGTACCCTTACCCCGCCGCTTGGGCAAATACAAAAGCATGTGCGCGGCAAGGTAGAGATACCTATTGGCGGTATGCCCGAAGTACTGGCGGCTACTATTACACAACCATATAAAAACGGTGTGCGTCGTACTTTTGTCGGCGAATCGTACATACAACTGGTGCGCTTTACCAAA
>JBJOOW010000455.1:0-5013 GCA_046051095.1 Bacteroidota bacterium
TATCTATTACTTGTTTACCTGGTAGTTGTCCGCCTGCTTCTTTTAAAATTTTGAAAGTTGCAAACATTGTTTTAGCGGCAGAGCGTTTTGACGGCGCTAATTTTTCTAATTCCTTATCCATTACTTAGTTGATGTGGGTCAATTTAAATTGAAAAGTGTTTCAAATATAATCATCGACGTTGCTTTAAAAAATTATTGAATACATTAGCATAAAACTAATGGGATGCTACCTGCGGTCAATCTGCCCATAAAAGCATATTCCTGTATTTAATCACCCTGCAATTTTGTCATTCAAAATCAAACCCTTGTAGCCATTTTGGCGTTGATTAGGCTCAGTAAACTGACAAACCGGGGTCATATATGGTTTGGTAGGGCGTTTGCAAGTTTGCGGCAACCGGTATGGTTTATGATGTACATAAGCCGCCGGTAAACAAAAACACTAATACTATGAATGCAAACAATTTCACAACCAAGGCCCTTGAAGCACTGGGTAAGGCACAGCAAGAGGCTTTCAACAACTCTAACCCGCAGTTAGAGACCCTGCACCTGCTTAAAGGTATGCTGGAGGCAGACGAAGATGCCCTGCCTTTTATACTGCAAAAGGCCGGTGTAAACCGAAATATACTGTTGGGTAAGGTAGAGGAGAAGGTACATGCGCTGCCGAAGGTATCGGGCGGTAATACCGATGTGGTGCCCTCGCAGGCGTTTGGCAAGCTGATACTACAGGCCAATAAAGTGATGAAGGATTTTGAAGACAGCTACATTGGGGTTGACCTGTTGCTGCTGGCTATGCTTACCATTGGCGACGATGCCAGCAAGCTGCTGAAAGAGACCGGCCTGGATGAAAAGAAACTACGCGCCGCTATACTGGAGCTGCGCCGTGGCAACAAGGTAACCGAGCAGGGGGCAGATGCCAAGTACAACTCGCTTGATAAATACGCCATTAACCTTAACAACAGCGCCAAAGCCGGTAAGCTTGACCCTGTTATTGGTCGCGACGAGGAGATACGCCGCGTAATGCACATACTTACCCGCAAAACCAAAAACAACCCGCTGCTGGTGGGTGAGCCGGGGGTGGGTAAAACGGCTATAGCCGAGGGTATTGCGCACCGGATAGTAAAAGGCGATGTGCCCGAAAACCTGAAGGACAAAGTAATTTATGCGCTGGATATGGGTGCGCTGATGGCCGGTGCCAAATACCGTGGCGATTTTGAGGAGCGCCTGAAGGCTGTAGTAAAAGAGGTGAAGGAAAGCGCAGGACGTATCATACTGTTTATAGATGAGATACACACCCTGGTGGGTGCCGGTGCTACCGATGGCGCTATGGATGCGGCCAACATTATTAAGCCCGAACTGGCCCGTGGCGAGCTGCGCGCGGTGGGTGCTACTACGCTGAACGAGTACCAGAAGTACTTTGAAAAAGATAAGGCGCTGGAGCGCAGGTTTCAGAAGGTGATGATTGAGGAGCCATCGGTAGAAGATGCAATATCGATATTGCGTGGTTTAAAAGAACGCTACGAAAACCACCACAAGGTGAAGATTAAAGACGATGCGATTATAGCCGCCGTTACACTTAGCGACCGCTACATAACCGAGCGCTTTTTACCCGATAAAGCTATTGACCTGGTAGACGAGGCCGGTGCCAAGCTGCGTTTAGAGATGGACAGCATGCCGGAAGAACTGGACGAGATAGAGCGCCGCATAATGCAGATTGAGATAGAGATAGAGGCTATTAAGCGTGAGAACGACCAGAAGAAACTGGGCGAGCTGAATAGTGAGCTATCGGAACTGAAAGAAAAGCGTGGCGAGTTTAAGGCCAAGTGGCAGAGCGAGAAGGAGATAGTGGATATGATAACTGCCCGCAAGCGCGAGATTGAAAACTATAAGCTGGAGGCTGAGCGCTATGAGCGCGAGGGCGACTATGGTAAAGTGGCCGAGATACGCTATGGCAAAATAAAAGCTACCGAAGATGCAATTGCCAAGCTGGATAAAGACCTGGCAGCCATATCGCCGGAGAAGCGGATGCTGCAGGAAGAAGTAACCAGCGAGGATATAGCCGCCATAGTAGCCAAGTGGACCGGTATACCGGTAGCGCGTATGCTGGAGGGTGAGAAGGAAAAACTGTTGCACTTAGAGGACCGCCTGCGCGAGCGCGTGAAAGGGCAGGATGAAGCGATAGTAGCCGTGGCAGATGCCATACGCCGCAGTCGCGCCGGTTTGCAGGATGAGCGTAAGCCGATTGGGTCGTTCTTATTTTTAGGTACTACGGGTGTGGGTAAAACAGAGTTGAGCAAGGCACTAAGCTATGTGCTGTTTAACGATGACCAGGCCATGATACGTATAGACATGAGCGAGTACCAGGAGAAGCACGCTGTGAGCCGACTGGTAGGTTCGCCACCGGGATATGTAGGCTACGATGAAGGTGGCCAGTTAACCGAGGCGGTGCGCCGCCGTCCGTACAGTGTAATACTGTTTGATGAGATAGAGAAAGCGCACCCCGATGTGTTTAATATACTACTACAGGTGCTGGACGATGGCCGCTTAACCGATAACAAAGGCCGCACGGTGAACTTTAAGAACACCATTATTATAATGACCAGCAACATGGGTAGCGATATTATACAGGCTAACTTTGAAAACGTTACCGAAGCCAATGTGATGGAGGTTACCGAAACCACCAAAATAGAGGTGATGAACAGGCTGCGTACAACTATTCGTCCGGAGTTTTTGAACCGTATAGATGAGATAGTGATGTTCCGTCCGCTAATGAAACAGCAGATACGCGATATAGTAGAACTACAACTGCGCGACCTGAAACAGTTGCTGGCACAGAAAGAGATAACACTGGAGGTAACCGACAACGCACTGGATTACCTGGGCGAAGAAGGTTTTGATCCGCAGTTTGGTGCAAGGCCGCTGAAACGCGTAGTGCAAAAGGAGATAGTGAACCAGTTATCGAAAAAGATACTGGCCGGTGAGATAGAAAAACGCGGAGTAATACGTATTGATTCGTTCGGCGATGGGCTGGTGTTTATTAATGCCGATACCGAGCAACAGGTGGGAGTTTAAAAAGTGGGTTACTGATGGCATGACTTTGCCTGGCAAAGGCTTTGCTTAGTCGTGCCATCAGAGGTTACAATCGGAGCAGGCTCCTCTTAAAACGTGCCGTGGTTGCGGCGCAAGGAGGAGAGCTAAATACAAAAGAGCCGGGCAAATGCCCGGCTTTTTTTTTGTGGGCGCCTCACCCATCTGCCCTTGGCATCTTCCCTCTCCATATGGAGAGGGAAGACCTTAACGTTGAAATTTGGCGGTTAGTGCAAAAGTGACGTGGCCTGGTAGCTATGTTATTTACTACTGGTGTGTTCGCCTTAAATTTGCGATGTTGGTAGTTGTAATGTTAACCCTTGTGGAGTTGATATGAAAATGGTTTTTATAAAAAAATAAATAACGATAATATTTAATGTAAAAAAAATTTTTACCCAGCAGGTTGATGTTTTTGTAAAATAATATGTTATTTATTATTTGTATAAATATTGATTATGAGGCAGTTGTGCAGGGTGTTAACATGGGGTATTAACATGTGA
The DNA here is from genome assembly GCA_046051095.1 of Bacteroidota bacterium. Taxonomy (GTDB): domain Bacteria; phylum Bacteroidota; class Bacteroidia; order Chitinophagales; family LD1; genus Bog-950. The sequence continues at coordinate 3,585 of JBJOOW010000455.1, forward strand.
GTTTGTAAAGTGTTGATTGGTAGGTTTTTGTGAATGAAGGGTGTTAACATGGTATGTTAAAATACAGCAGGTTTAAAACAGAAACAGCCCCGGTAAAGGGGCTGTTTCTGTTTTGGTAAGGTAGGTGTTATATGTCGCGGCTAACGTCGAAGTTCTCCAGGTAATCGGCCACGCGGCGAACGAACGAACCGCCCAGGGCACCATCTACAATACGGTGGTCGTAGCTATGGCTCAGGAACATCATGTGGCGGATGCCAATGGTATCGCCGTGTTCGGTTTCTATAACAACAGGTTTCTTTTTAATAGCACCGGTGGCCAGTATGGCAACCTGTGGCTGCAGTATAACCGGCGTACCCATTACGTTGCCAAAGGTACCTACGTTGCTAACGGTGTAAGTGCCGCCTTCTATTTCGTCGGCTTTAAGTTTACCCTGGCGGGCGCGGTTGGCAAGGTCGTTTACCTTTTTGGTAAGACCCACTATGTTCAGCATATCGGCATTTTTAATAACAGGTACTATCAGGTTGCCGGTAGGCAGTGCGGCAGCCATACCTACGTTAATGTCCTTCTTAACTATAATGTTGCTGCCATCTACCGATGAGTTTACCATCGGAAAATCGCGCAGGGCTTTTACTACGGCTTCTAAAAATATAGGAGTAAAGGTAATGTTCTCGCCATACAGGTCGTTGAACTTCTTTTTAATCTTATTGCGCCACAGTACTATGTTGGTTACATCGGCCTCTACAAAACTGGTAACGTGCGCGCTGGTGTGCTTGCTCTTCACCATGTTGTCGGCTATCAGGCGGCGCATGCGGTCCATCTCTATAATCTCTACATTGCCGCCATAGCTTTTGGCAGGGGCCTGTTGCTCAACCACGGGTTGAGATTGTACAGGCTGCTCGCGCACTTCAACTACAGGTTGGTTAACAACCGGAGCTGCGGTTTGGTTGCCGCGGTTTTGCACGTAGGCCAGTATATCTTTTTTGGTAACACGGCCTTCGGCACCGGTGCCGGGCAGGGTTTCCAGCTCGCTCATGCTAATACCTTCCTGGCGGGCTATGTTAAGCACCAGTGGCGAGTAAAACCTGTTACCAGGTACTGCCACAGGAGCAGCAGTGGTTTCGGCCTTAGGGCTACGCACTTCGGTTTTAGCTACTTCGGCTTTAGGGGCTGTAACAGGTTGTGTTTTGGGCCCGGTAGAGCCTGCGGCTTCGGTTTCGAGTATGGCTACGGGTTTGCCTACAGCCACCACGTCGCCTTCTTTATATAGTATTTTTTGTAGCACACCTGCCACTGGTGAAGGAACTTCAGAATCAACCTTATCGGTAGCTATTTCAAGTACTGCCTCATCCAGTTTTATGGCTTCGCCTTCTTTCTTCAACCATTTAAGAATAGTGGCTTCGGTAATACTCTCGCCCATTTTGGGCATTAT
>JBJOOW010000456.1:0-5548 GCA_046051095.1 Bacteroidota bacterium
GAGCAACTTTCAGATAAAGGCGTATCGGTATTGGTTATGGATATAAAGGGCGATTTTTCGGGTATTGCTATGCCCGGCAGCACCAATGCTAAAATAGAAGAGCGACAGGCTAAAATTGGTATACCATGGCAGGCACAGGGCCGCCCGGTAGAGTTTCTTACACTAAGTAAAGAGAACGGTGCGCGGTTACGCGCTACTGTATCAGAGTTTGGTCCGGTGCTATTCTCTAAAATACTGGGGCTTAACGATACACAGTCCGGCGTGGTATCTATCATATTTAAATACTGCGACGACAAAAAGCTACCGCTGCTTGATTTGAAAGATTTTAAAAAGGTAATGAACTACATTACCAACGAAGGCAAAGCCGAGGTAGAAGAAAGCTATGGTAAAGTATCTACTGCCACCACATCTACCATACTGCGTAAAATAATAGAGCTGGAGCAACAGGGTGCCGAGATATTTTTTGGCGAGAAGAGTTTTGAAGTAGACGATCTGGTGCGGCTGGATGAAAACGGCAAAGGCATCGTATCCATACTTCGCCTTACAGATATACAGGACCGCCCCAAGCTGTTCTCTACCTTTATGCTTAGCTTGTTGGCCGAGGTGTACGCTACTTTCCCCGAAGAGGGCGATGCCGACCAGCCCAAGCTGGCTATATTTATAGATGAGGCCCACCTGATATTTGAAGAAGCCAGCAAGGCATTGCTTGACCAGATAGAAGCTATTGTAAAGCTTATCCGCTCTAAGGGCGTGGGTATATTTTTCTGTACTCAAAACCCCACCGATGTGCCCGATGATGTACTGGCACAGTTGGGTTTAAAAATACAACACGCTCTGCGTGCCTTTACCGCTAAAGACCGCAAGCAGATAAAGCTGACTGCCGAGAACTACCCGATGAGCGATTTTTACGATACCGAAACCCTGCTTACATCGCTGGGTATGGGCGAGGCACTGGTAACTGTGCTTAGCGAAAAGGGTAACCCTACACCACTTGCCGCTACTCTGCTACAAGCCCCACGCTCGAGGATGGATGTACTAACGCCACAGGAGATAGAGGCTATTAATGCTAAGTCGTACCTGGTTAAAAAATACAACGAGGTAATTGACCGCGACAGTGCCTTTGAAATACTAACCGGTAAACTAAAAGCCGCCGAACAACCTGCTACTGCTCAGCAAACACCTGCTACTACGCAGCCAACAACAACTACCCAACAACAACAGGAGGAGAACAACGAACCCGGTATGTTAGAAAAAGGTATTGGTGCCGTGGGCGACTTTGCCAAAAGCAGCACCGGCAAAATAATCATCCGCGAGGTAACCCGTGGCTTGTTAGGAGTACTTGGTTTAGGTGGCTCTACCCGCCGAAGAAGGTAAGCCCACATTTTATAAATAAAAAAGGCCCCATACGGGGCCTTTTTTATTTATTGCTTCAGCGTAGCAACATATTGCACTAGGGCATCAATTTGCTGGTCGCTTAAATCTTTATAGCCTGGCATGGCGTTTTTACCATTGCGTATAATGTTCTTTTGGTCTTCGGTGCTAAGCTGTGTAACCGAAAGGTCTTTAGCACCGCTGTTACCCAGTTTGCCATCGCCGCCGTGGCAGCTAACACAACTGTTGGTGTAAAGCAGTTTGCCTGCCTCAATCGGGTTCTCTATGGCAGAGGTATCTACCTTAGGGCCGGTTTTGGCTTTCTTATTCATTTCGGCAAGGCCATAGCTGGCTACTATTAAAGCTACTGCTACAAACGCCAGCACCTTGTTGTTCTTTTTAAAGCCAATAATGGCCAGTGGTATAGAGGCTAATACGCACACTATTTTTATAGTTAGCATGGTAGATAGCGCCGCACCGGTAAACAACATACCTGCACCTGTGGCCAGAAAACCAAAGCTCAGTATCATTTCGGGTACCTTGGTAACTTTGGCGTATTTGGCCAGTTGCTCGTTTTTGTTGGTAAGCAGCAGCACCAGTTTTACCACGTAGTGGATTAGGAATAACAATACAAATAGTTTGTGGCTGTGTAGCAGGCCTGTATACATAATTATCTGGTTTAGTGGCGGCTAATATAGCGGTTTACTGTTCACAGTTAATACTTGGCGGTTATCAAAAAATTTAGATTTTCGCGGCTGTAAATAAATCAGCAATCTGCAATTGGCAGTCGGCAATAAAAGCCGGTTACTTAATTATAGGCTGTTTGGTTTTATCTCAATACTAATTACTAACTACTAATTACTTGAAAATGGCATCACCAGTTCGCGATTTTATAACCCACCATTACCGACACTTTAACGCAGCCGCTTTAATAGATGCTGCCAAAGGCTACGAAACACACTTAGCCGAAGGTGGTAAAATGATGATAACCCTTGCCGGTGCTATGAGCACTGCCGAGCTTGGTATATCGCTGGCCGAAATGATACGTCAGGATAAAGTAGCTATTATAAGCTGCACCGGTGCTAACCTGGAGGAAGACCTGATGAACCTGGTAGCCCATACACACTATAAGCGTGTACCTAACTACCGCGACCTTTCGCCGAAAGAAGAATGGGACCTGCTGGAGAATGGTTTTAACCGTGTAACCGATACCTGTATACCAGAGGAAGAAGCTTTCCGCCGCTTGCAGAAACACATTTACGAATTATGGAAAGATGCTGATGATAAAGGCGAGCGCTATTTTCCGCACGAGTTTATGTATAAGATGGTACAGAGCGGTGTGCTGAAGCAATACTATGAAATAGACCCTAAAGATAGCTGGATGGTAGCTGCTGCCGAAAAGAACCTGCCTATCATTTGCCCGGGTTGGGAAGACAGCACCATGGGTAATATTTTTGCATCGTACGTTATTAAAGGCCAGGTAAAAGCTACTACCATGAAAAGCGGTATAGAATACATGGTTTGGCTAAGCGACTGGTACCGCCAGAACAGCAGTGGCAAAGGCGTTGGTTTCTTCCAGATTGGTGGTGGTATTGCCGGCGATTTCCCTATCTGTGTAGTGCCTATGATGTATCAGGATTTAGAGTGGACCGATGTTCCTTTCTGGAGCTATTTCTGCCAGATAAGTGATTCTACTACTTCTTATGGTTCATACTCTGGTGCGGTGCCTAACGAAAAAATTACCTGGGGTAAACTGGATATTACCACCCCTAAGTTTATTGTAGAGAGCGATGCTACCATAGTGGCTCCGCTTATATTTGCTTACCTGCTTAAATGGTAAGGTAACTTGTGTTGATGTGTTAGCGTGTTGAAGTGTTAATGTAAATACAGTGTACTATGCGCTTATTGTTTTTAATACTTGTGTTTTCATTTACTGCATCATGTAACAATAACCAGCATAGCCCCGATAATAAAAAGCCAGCTGCGCCTAAGGGCGAGCTGGCTTTTTTATTGCAGTATAACGGACGTATGCCTTCGGATGTTGGGTTTACCACCAACCATATTGTAGAACGCCGCTTGGCTAATTTAATGAAGGCCGACTTTCAACCTTTCCGCGATAGCCTGGGCACCGAACACCCTTTGGTAGTTGATACCGTTAATTATATAGTAAAGGCCTACTACGGCGGCAAGCTCATCCACCAGCAAATATTAATTGACGTTGCCAACGATGCCTTTTGGGTAGATTATATGCTGCCCGATACTACGTTGTACTACACCGATAATACTAAACTTAATAAACCTACCGCTTACTGATTTTATTCGCCGGTAATACTCCTATTTTGCACGCGTACCACCGCACTTTTTTGCGTATTTTACATACGGTGTTAATACCCTTGCTGTTTAAAGTATTGTTAATCAGCTTATTATTTTCGTTGATGTTAATGCCCCTATGCCCGAAATGTTAATACCCTGTATTTGTAAATATTGCAATTAAAAATAAATTAATTATATAGTTAATATATAAAACCGATTAAGTACCCGCTGCGCGGCTGTTGGCTGTTATGTCCTCCGCTGGCGGAGGTGTCCCGATTTATCGGGACGGAGGTGGACTGGTTTTATGTTACTATTTAGTTCTGGTCCACCTCCGATTTCGCTTCGCTCAACCATCCCGATGCTACGATCGGGACAGGCTCTCCGCCAGCGGAGGACAGCCTGCCTGCCGGCAGTTGGGTAACAGCCTGCCTTACCTTCTGTAGGGATTCCCCTCGGGTAAGTTAGTTGCGCAGCAATGGCTTCCCTGCATTTGTCATTCTAAAACCGTCCCGATAGCTATCGGGATGCGAGGTGACCTGTCCCGATTTTTTATCGGGAAGAATCTTGTATTGGATAACTAATGAATACGCTGAACCCAAAAGAGGCCGTCATTGCGAGGAGTGCCGCTTTGGGCACGACGAAGCAATCTTAGTATTAGCTAAATTGAAAATAGATTGCTTCGTCCCCACTGGCGCGGGCATCCGCTCGTGCCAATAAATAAACCCAATACAAGATTCCTCACTCCCGATTGAAGATCGGGACAAGTCCGGAAACCTACGTTCGGAATGACAAATTCAGGGAAGTCTTTACTCTTAAACTGCTGTGTTTTATCGTGTAATTAGTGGCTATGTTTTGTACTCATCAGGGTAATCCTGAAATCATACAAATCATGGTTCAGACAATGGGAAATGTGCTTACTTCTCCTCCAGCATCTCCTCCCGTTTCTGCATTTCTGGGTCCACTATAATATTGCTCGGCTCTACCGATTCTATATTCATTTTGGAGGATACTACGCGGAACGTAGTACGGCGGTTTTTCTGGTGTTCCTCTTCGGTGCACTTAACGTTGTTACCGCAGTTGTTTACCAGTTTGGTTTCGCCATAGCCTCGGGCCAGTAAGGTTTCTGCCGGTACGCCTTTGCTTATCAGGTAGTCAACCGCGCTTTGCGCACGCGCCTGCGATAGCTTTAAGTTATACGCATCGCTACCGCGGCTATCGGTATGCGAACCCAACTCAATTTTCAGGTCAGGGTTTTCTTTAAAGAAGATAGTGATAGAATCCAGCACCAGTTTCGATTCCGGGCGCAGCGTGGCTTTGTCGTAATCGTAGTAAATGTTAGGTATAACCAGCATCTTCTCCGGAAATATCTTCTCAAGTTCTACCTGTACATACACGCGTATTATCGCCGAATCCTGATTGCGCAGGCCTTTGGTAGTAGTAAAGCCGTTATTGCTAAAGTAATCGTTCTTGCTGCAGGTAATTTTATAATCGGTTTCGGCATCCAGCTTAAACACAAAGTTGCCGGCTGTATCGCTGGCGGTAGTAGCTATTACTTTATCGTCGGCGGTTTTAAGCTCTACGCGCGCTTTAGGCAGTGCCTTTAGGCCCAGCACAGGGCTTTCGGGGTTGTTAGGGTCGGTGTAGTTTTTCTCTACCACTTTGCCGCGCAGTACAAACAGGTTTATCCATTTTTCTTCTACGCGGTAAATATCATCGCCGCCTTTACCACCCGCGCGGTTGCTGCTTACATAGGCGCCAAACAACACGGTGTCTTCGCCATTGGCAGGTTTGTATTTATCTATGCGGTAGGCAAAATCATCGGCACCGCTGTTGGTAGGGTATTTCAGGTTAACAGGGTCTTTAA
>JBJOOW010000457.1:0-3492 GCA_046051095.1 Bacteroidota bacterium
TACACCGAAGCTATCGACTACTTTACCAAGGTAAAACAAACCGACCTGGATAACGACCAGTTATACGATTATCGTTTTCAACTGGCTTACTCTTACTTTACCAAAAAGAAATTTACCGAAGCTAAACCACTGTTTGCCTCTATAAAAGATATACAGGATAAATACTTCTACCCGGCTACGTACTACTACGCGTTTATCTGCTTTTACACCAAAGATTACAACGAAGCGCTGAAGAGCTTTACAAAAATAGAAGACTCTAAAATGTACTCGTCGGTAATACCGTACTACATAGCGCAGATATACTACATTAAAAAAGACTACGCACAGGTAGTAAGCTATGTAAACAAAAACATAGATAAACCCGGTGTGTTGTACAAAGAAGAAATGAAGTTTTTGCTGGGTAAAACCTACTTTCAGCAAAGCGATTACAAAAAGGCATACCCGCTGCTGAATGCCTACATCAGCAAAGCCAGCAAGGTAGAGAAAGAAGACATTTACCAGTTAGGCTACTCGGCGTATATGAATGGCGATTACCAGAAAGCCATAGACCAGTTTAAGCAACTAAACATGCTGGATGAACTGCTGGGGCAAAACGCCACCTATGCTATGGCCGATTGCTATTTAAATTTAAAGCAGAAAGATAAAGCGCGCAGCGCTTTTCAGAGTGCGGCCAGCAAAAACTACGACGAAACCATCCGCGAGCAATCGTTATTCAACTACGGCAAGCTATCGTTTGAGTTAGGTTACAGCAGCGAAGCCATACAGGCATTTGAAGATTACCTGGCCCAATACCCATCGGGCAGCCATGCCGATGAAACCAACGAACTGCTTGCCGCAGCACTGGTACAAACCAAAAACTACGAACGCGCCTACAAAATAATGGAAGGCCTGCATAGCGAGAGCGCCGTTATAAAACAAGCCTACCAGAAGGTAACGTATTTCCGTGCGGTAGAGTTGTATAACGATAAAAAGCTGGATGAAGCACTAACCCTTTGCGATAAGAGTTTAAAGAACACGCCGAACGTAGAGTTACAGGCATTGGCTATATACCTGAAAGCCGAGATACTTTTTGCCAGTGGCAAATACACCGAGGCATCGCAGTTATACCAGCGCTTTGCCCAATACAGCACTCCGGCGCTTGAGAAAAAAGGCGAAGCATCTAAATTCCGCGCAGCGTATAACACCGGTTACTGCGCGTTTAAAAAGAAAAGCTACAGCGATGCTGTGTTATACTTTGCCGATGCGATTGATGAAAGCAAAACAACGGTAGATACCAAAGGTAAAACATCGTTATTGCCCGACCTGTACCTGCGCTACGCCGATTGTTCGTTTATTACCAAAAACTACAGCAAGGCTATAGATGGCTATACTAAAATTACCGATATGAACTGGAGCAACGCTGAGTATGCACAGTTTCAGAAGGGTATTATATATGGCCTGCAGGGTAAAGATGAGGAAAAGGTAACTGCGCTAAGCGATTTGATAGCTAAATACCCCGGCACCAACTATGCCGGTCAGGCTAATTTTGAGTTGGGCGAAACCTACCTGGCTATGGGCAACTACGCACAGGCCAAAACCGCCTACCAGACAATCATAACTAAAAACGCCAGCAATGCGTACCTGCCAAAGGCGTATGTAAAAATTGGTGTAATAGATTACAACACCGGTAAAAAAGAACAAGCCATTGAAGATTATAAAGTAGTGGTAAAGAAATTTCCCGATGCACCAGAGGCTAAAGAATCGCTGGATGCGTTGAAAGATATTTATGTAGAACTGGGGCGTGTAGATGAGTTTTTTGCCTTTGCCAAACAAAACTCTAACATCAACATAAGCACTACCGAAGAAGATTCGCTTACCTACCAGGCTGCTGATAACGCCTATAATGCCAACGACTCGGTACGGGCGACTACTCTGTTTGGCGGTTACCTAACCAAATTCCCAACCGGTTTGTTTGCTAATGAGGCACATTGGAAAAAAGCCGACGGACACATACGCATGAAACAGTTTGTACAAGCCCTGCCCGACTATGAAGCACTGATACAAAACCGCTATAGCCGCTACTACGAAAAAGCATTACTAAAAGCATCGGGTATTGCTTATTACGAGTTGAAAGATTATACCAAAGCCAACCAGTTTTACAAACAACTGTACAGCGTAAGTACAACTGCACAAAATACCTATACGGCCATGACCGGTTCGCTGCGCACGGCAGTTAAACTAAAAAACAACGACGCCATTATTGAATCGGCCGACCAGTTTATAAACTCGGGTGTAGCTAAAGATGCCGACCTGCAGGAAGCCATTTACGAAAAGGCCAAAGCATGGTATGCCAAAGGCGATAAAGAATCGGCACTAGGTGCCTATAACCGTGTAACCGAAATGCCGGTAAGTGTACGTGCTGTAGAGGCCAAGTATATGGTTGCCCGCATACTGAACGAACAGCAACAATACAAGCCATCGCTGGATACCTGCTTTAAACTTAAAAACAAATACAGCAGCTACGAGTACTGGGTGGCCAAAACCTTTATACTGATTGCCGATAACTACTACGCCCTGGGTAATGCGTTTCAGGCAAAAGCCACGTTAGAAAGTATAGTAGAAAACTACGATGGCGACCAGGATGTATTAAACGAAGCAAAAACCAAACTGGAAAACATAAAGAACGAAGAACTGAAGAAGAGTAAAATTATGCAGGTATTGCCCGGCGATACTTTGATTATGGAACAGGATTCGATACTACTAAATAACCAATAGCATGAAACCGGTAAAAACTATAATAAGCTTATTGGGTATAGCATTGATATTGGTTGCAGCACCTGATACCGCTATGGCACAGGTTACCACCCAGCAGGTAATAGTGGTAAAAGAATTTGAGGCCACTATACAGGATGCACAGAAAGTAAACATATCGCCCAACATACCCGAAGTAGAAGAAACCAAGCCGGTGCTTAACTACACCGTGCCATCTAAAGATTTTAAGGATATGAGCTTTGAGCCTAACCCGCTTAAGCCACTATCGATGAGTGCTGAGAAACTTGAAAAGCTTAACAGCAGCTTTATTAAAATTGGTTTCGGCAGCCAGATAATGCCTATTGCACAACTTGCCTACAACGATAACAAAACCAAAAACCTGAAGTTCGGTATTTTCTATAACCACCTTTCGGCGCGGGAGTTTAAAGTAAAAAACCAACGCTTTAGCGATGATGAAGCCGGTGTGTATTTAAAGTATTATCCTAAAACATTTGAGATAGGTACCAACTTTACATTCCGCAATTACCGCACACACTTTTACGGCATACAGGGCGATACTACCATTGGCGACAGCGTAGTAAAAGCCAAAGATATACGCCAGGTATACCGCACCTACAATGCCGAGGTATATTTTAAAAACGCGCAGAAAAATAAACTGGAAGTAGATTTTAAGCAGTCGTTCCGTTTTAATTACCTGCAGGAAACCTACGGCAAAGCCCACGAGTGGTTTATTGGCGGCAG
>JBJOOW010000458.1:0-2731 GCA_046051095.1 Bacteroidota bacterium
TTTGGTAAACTCAATTTTTTTGCCGTCACGCCATACAGAATCGATAGGGGTTCCCCAGAAGATATTACGGAAATCGAGAACGCCCTGGCTTTCTGCGCTAAAGCCTGAATATGCAAAGCCAAGCATAAGGATGGCTGCAAACAGTTTTTTCATACTTATTTTTTTGATTTTAAAGGGTATAATAATTAGAACGCTAATTCTCCGGATAACCTGCGCTAAACAGAGAACGCGAATATGCATTTTTTTCGCATTTGCAACGGCTAAATATTTTATTGCCCGGTGTGGATAATGTAACTGTTAATTAATAGCTGCACCGGTGTAAAAAGCCCCTTTTTACTCATTAATACCCTGTACAGCTACCTTGCGCAGATTGGTAAAGTAGGTCCAGCTAAAGTAAGCCACAAAAGCTACAAACGCTACCGACGATACAATGATGGTAAAGTTAAACCAGTTGATATACCAGTAGTAGTAGAATGTGTTAAGGCACACCATAGCCACCGCCAGGCGGGCATATTCGGCATATACTACCCAGCGTTTGTTTTCGAAAATGGCACCCATAATAAGCATGGTAAGCACCATTAGGGCAAAAAATACCACGCGGTAAAACAGGCTTATGTGGCCGTAGTTCATCATATACATTACACCGCCACCCAGCAGTAAAAAAAACTGCAGGGCTATGTAAATTTTAAAGTACACGTTGGTATCGGCATCGTATTTAACGGGGTGGGTAATTGCCGGGTCGGGTATGGGTTGCTGTCCGCCCATATAATCGGGCAACCAGCCCGGTGCGGCAAAAATCATGCGCAGCTTATCGGCTACTTTCATGTTGCGCGCTTTCTGGTACATCTCTATAAAATAATGGGTATTAGCCCATACGGGGTTCCAGCTTTTAAGCTGAGTGGTAATACCGTAGTATATCTCCTCTCCTTCTTCCTCTGCCTGAAAGGTACCGAACATGCGGTCCCATATCATTAACAAACCGGCGTGGTTTTTATCAATGTATTTAGGGTTTACGGCATGGTGTACACGGTGGTGAGAGGGTGTATTGAACCAGTACTCTATCCACGGGTGTAGTTTGCCTACTGCCTTGGTGTGTATGGGAAACTGGTACAGCGTATGAATAACAGCTGCCAGGCCGAATATCATAGGGTCGAAACCCATTAACGGTATGGGTAAAAAGATAACGAATGCCAGTATGTTGTGAAACCACGACTGGCGAAGCGCTACACTAAGGTTGTACTCCTCGCTTTGGTGGTGTACCGAGTGGGCAGCCCAAAACACATTCATCTCGTGTCCCCAGCGGTGTGCCCAGTAAAAAAAGAAATCGAACACTACCAGGCATAGTACAAAGCTCCACCATGTAGCCGGTATATGAAAAAAGGCAAACTTTTGATACAGGTAAATGTATACCCCCAGTAAAAATGCTTTAGATACCAGCCCCCACAACTGCTGCCCCAATCCAATTATCAGGTTGTTAACCGAATCGTTTAAGCGGTACCAGTCTTTTTTACGGGCATACGAGTAAAGCCACTCTATACCCATAGCTAAAAAGAAAAACGGGATGGCGAGAAGAATGTAAGCGGGGTTCATAATTATTACTTCAGCATTTTGGGTTATAAAAAGACAGGGGATGTTCTTTCCGACAACTAAAGTACACGAAGGTTTTGTACCTATCAACTATTTAACCAAAAATTATTTGTACCGGTGCGCAGCAATAAAAAAAGCCCCTGTTTGCAATAGCATGTTATGCGGCTACGGTTAGCCGGCAATTGAAAAGTAACACCACAATAGTTACTTTTAACGGCTTTAACGGTTATACTGCAGATGAAGAAGGAAGCACTTACCCTGAGTGTTATTTTATTGTATTGCACCCTGCTGGCCCAAACGCCCACAGCGGCGTACTATGCGGCAGTGGGCCGGTGCGATTCGCTGTATACAGCCAAACAGTACAAGGCTGCCGCGCAGGCTTACAAAAGGTTGTTTACCACGTTTGCAGAGTATGTGTACTGGACAGAGCACTACAACGCTGCCAGCAACTATGCGCTGGCCGGCGATGTAAACAGCGCCTTTATTCAATTATACAAAGCTGCCGAAAACCCCGATTTTACAGCCTACAACCAACTGGTAACCGACCCCGACCTGGATAACCTGCATACGGATAGCCGCTGGGCGATACTGACTAAGGATATAAGGCAGCGGCGCGATAACAAATTGCCCAACGCCAACATACAGTTAGTGCATATACTGGATACGGTTTTCCAGACCGACCAGGGGCTACGCTACCGTATTACCAAAACCGAAGAAAAGTATGGCGATACATCGGCGCAAATGCAACAGCTATGGAACGACATAGCCGTGGCCGACTCGCTTAACTACCTGCGTGTAGCACAACTATTAGATACAGATGGCTGGCTGGGGGCCGATAGTATAGGCCGAGATGGCAATAACGTACTGTTTTTAGTTATACAACACAGCGACCTTGCCGCGCAGCTTAAATACCTGCCGCTAATGCGTGAGGCTGTACAACACCACCATGCCGAGGCGCGTAGCCTGGCCCTGCTGGAAGACCGTGTAGCCATGCGCCAGGGTAAAAAACAAATTTACGGCAGCCAGATAATGCGCGACCCCAACAGCGGCAAATACTACCTATACCCGGTAGAGAAACCCGAACAGTTAGATGAACGCCGCAAAAGTGTAGGCTTGGGTAACATTAGCGAGTATGTAAAAAACT
>JBJOOW010000459.1:0-6619 GCA_046051095.1 Bacteroidota bacterium
AACCCTGGCCATACAGGCTATAGCCAACTGCCAGCGCAACGGGGGTATTGCAGCCTTTATAGATGCCGAGCACGCTTTTGATAAAATATATGCCGAAAAACTGGGCGTAGATGTAAATAACCTGCTTATCTCTCAACCCGATGATGGCGAACAGGCGCTTGATATTGCCGAACACCTGATACGCTCGGGCGCTATTGATATAATAGTGATTGACTCGGTAGCGGCACTGGTACCGCGTGGCGAGCTGGAAGGTGAAATGGGCGAAAGCAAAATGGGTTTACATGCCCGATTGATGAGCCAGGCCCTGCGTAAACTTACCGGCACTATCTCTAAAACCGGTTGCTGCTGTATCTTCATCAACCAGCTACGCGAAAAAATTGGTGTAATGTTCGGTAACCCCGAAACTACTACCGGTGGTAACGCACTTAAATTCTATGCTTCGGTTCGTTTAGATATACGCCGTGTAGGCCAACTAAAAGAAGGCGACGAAATTACCGGTAACCGTACCCGCGTTAAAGTGGTTAAAAACAAAATGGCGCCACCTTTCAAAATGTGCGAGTTCGACATTATGTACGGTCAGGGCGTATCGAAAAACGGCGAGATAATAGACATGGGTGTAGAGCTGAACGTGCTGCAAAAAAGTGGTTCGTGGTATAGCTACGAGGGCACTAAACTTGGTCAGGGCCGCGATAGCGTTAAACAAATGCTGGAAGACAACCCGGGCCTTTCTACCGAAATAGAAGCCAAAATTAAAGGCAAGGTTATGTCGGGTGTAGAAGTACTGAAAGTAGAAGAAGAACCCGAAGAAGTATAAACTGCTGAGTTTGTAACCATACTATGAAAACAGTAAACCCCGCTACCGTGTAGCGGGGTTTTTGTTTTATATAACCGATGATAGATTCATTCTATATCGCGCTTCCGTGTATTTGTCATTCCGAATGAAGCAGAGCGAAATGAGGAATCATGTACTGGTACTAAGCCTCAAATACAAGATTCATCGCTACGGAAACCTTCGCTCTGAATGACAAAAACCGGAAGTCTTACACCACATTAAAATCTTTGTGTTCTTAATGTACTTAATGGTCTTAGTGGTTAATCAATGTATTTCCCGCAGCCACCTACCGCTTTTTTGCTTACTTTGAACTACATTTAGTAACCATGAAAAAACAACTTACACTACTTGCCCTGCTATTGGTAACAGCGGCCAGCTTTGCGGTGCCAACCGTTACTATTACTATGAACTACCAGAACACCAACCGTACGTTTCTGGTACACGTACCACCGGGCTATACGCAATCGCAAAAATTACCCTGCGTGTTTAACCTGCACGGCTATGGTTCCGATGCTGCTCAACAGGAATTTTACAGCCGCATGAGCGAAACCGCCGATAGCAACAACTTTATTGTAGTATACCCCAACGGCATTGCCAACTCGTGGAACTCGGGTTTTCAGTACCCTTACAACAGCGATCCGGATGATGTAGGCTTTATATCTAAAATTATAGATACCATGTACACGCTGTACAACATTAACCTGCAGCGTGTATACGCCTGCGGTATGAGCAACGGTGGTTTCCAAAGCTACCGCCTGGCCTGCGATTTAGAAAACCGCATTGCTGCCATTGCATCAGTTACCGGCACTATATCCGACCTTACAGCTCTTAACTGTGTACTATCGCGCAACATATCGGTGCTGCAAATACACGGCACCGCCGACCCGTTGGTACCTTATAATGGTTCAACCGGTTTTAAATCGGTAGAGGAAACACTGAGCTTTATGCGCGGCTTAAACAGTTGCACCAATGCTAACGATACCTTATACCTGCCCAATGTAAACATTTACGACAGCTCGACTGTTGAGCGTATCTGGTATAGAAGCTGCATTAATTATAACGAAGTAATGTTTTATAAAATTACCGGTGGTGGCCATACCTGGCCCAATGCATACATCGATTATATATACGGCCCTACCAACCGCGATTTCGATGCCTCGCAGGAGATATGGAACTTTTTTAACCGCCATACTCTAAACGGATTTAACGGTATAAACGAGGTGGACAAAAGCCTTTCGCTAAACGTGTACCCTAACCCATCGGATGGTAACTACCAGTTATCGGTTACCGACTACCGGTTTAATAGCCCGTTGCAGTTAAACGTATACGATACCAATGGCAAACTGGTACTACAACAACAAATTACAGCCAACAACGCCACCATCAACCTTACCGGTGTTACTGCGGGCATATACTTACTTAAGCTACAAGGCGAAAACTTTTCGGCGGGCAAGCGTATTGTAAAGGAGTAGTTTTTTACACTTCCGAAGTTTTAAAAACTTCGGAAGTGTATCTGCATAACATAAAAAAAGCCCGGTTGTTAAACCGGGCTTTTTATACTATGTAGTTGGTTCTACTTCTTCTTCAAACCAATTTCTATCAATCGCTCGTTCAGGTATTCGCCGGCGCTTATAGGTGCATAGGCTATAGGGTGGCGTTCATCTACACAACCGGGCAAACAATCTAAACGCATTTCGCTGCGCGGGTGCGTAAAGAAGGGTATAGAGTAACGAGAGGTGTGCCATTTCTCGCGCGGTGGGTTTACCACGCGGTGTGTGGTAGAGCGTAGTTTGTTGTTGGTTAAGCGTTGCAGCATATCGCCCACGTTAACTACCAGGCAACCCTCTGGCGCTGTAATATCCAGCCATTCGTTCTGGCGGTTCAGCAATTGCAAACCCTCGGCGCTGGCGCCTACCAGTAGTGTTATCAGGTTAATGTCCTCATGTTGCTCGGCACGTACGGCGCTCTTAGGCTCCTGCGTAATTGGCGGATAGTGTATAGCGCGCAATATAGAGTTGCCGTTGTGTATGTGCTTATCAAAATAAAACTCGCCAATACCTAAGTGTATAGCTATAGCGCGCAGTAACTCGCGGGCGCTGCCTTCAAACGATTTAAACAGCTGTTGTCCCAACTCGTAAAACTCGGGCACTTCGGTTACGGCCATGTTATCGGGGTAGTCGCTTTTAGGCAACTCCTCACCCTCTACTATCTGCCCCATTTGCCAAAACTCTTTTAAGTCGGGCGCATCGTAGCCCTTGGCAGTTTCTTTACCAAAGCTGGTATAGCCGCGCTGCCCAGCCAGTTCTACTTTCTCATAGTTCTTTTTGGTGTCGCGCGGCAGGTCGAAAAACTTTTTAACCGCAGCATAGTAGTTATCTATCAGCTCTTGCGGTACACCGTGGTTACGTACCGATACAAAGCCTACATCTTCAAAAGCATTACCCAGCTCTTCTACAAATTTATGTTTCTGCTCTCCGCCTGCTAAAAATTCCGACAGGTCGACAATTGGAATGGTAGTTAGTGACATATGATTTAAATTTGACAATGACTAAATGAAATTAGAAAATCTATTAGTTCTCATTTAAGGAAATCCTTTCTTCTACTTCAACAACACCTATTTCTTTTTTCATAAGCATCCGCAACAAAACTCCTTTCTGTTGGTGTGTTTTATTTAAGAAATCTATAGCATCCTGTTTGGTAGCTGCATACCGTATATTCCTGCCTGCATAAAACACTGTTTGTGGTTCTATAGATGATTCGTTTGTAATAAAAACTACTTCATCTTTTGCCGCAATTGATTTTATCGCTAGCCCAAAATCCATTTCTTCATAGCGTTTTAAAATATCACCCACATTCATCAACTGATACTGCACCACCAGCAACACCAGTGCCGCCACCAAACCCCAACGCATACGCTTTAATGGTATGGCACCGCTTTTCTTAACCTTATCGTACAGCATGCCCAGCACTACGCTAAAAAACAGCGAGGCATACAGCACGCTAAAATCGTGTACCGAGTAGTTTAAGAAAACAGCGTGCATCATCAGCACCGGTGCGGTACTTAACCATATAAAACGGTAGCCGTTTTCGCTAAATACAATTTTCAATTTCTTACGGCTAATGGCCAGGTATACAAATGCAGCAATCAATATGTATATAACTATGTAATGCATTACGTAGTTATACAGTAGTGTTTTTATCAGCCACAGGTACGAGAACATAAAACTCCACAGGCCTTTGTCGGTACCCTCCAGGCTACCCCGCACTATATAGCGGCTCAGCATTTCTTCTATATACGCACCTACTCCGTTTATCTGCGAGTACTGGTAAACTATCAGGCGCAGCATAACTACGGTAACAATAACGGTGCTCCACAAAAACACACCAAAGCCTTTTACCTCGCCACGCACATGCAGCAACGAGTACACTATAACGCCCGCGGCAAAAAACACACCCATCCAGCTGGTGTATATCATCAGCGCCAACACCAGCACGTAAAAGAAAATATACTTGGGCACATAAAACTTACGGCGGATAATCATTTTAAGCGCTATGTACACGCCTATAATAAACAGGGTATGTACAGCCATATCGCTCATGTACACATTACCCTGAAACCACAATGTTACCGGTAAAAACAAATAGATGGTATACGCCACTACGGCGCTCAGGTAAGGTAAACTACGGGCGCGGTTAAAGCTTAGCAGGCACACCGTAAAGTACACAAACAGCGCACTAATAAAATGCAGTGCCAGATTAAACAGTTGCAGCGGTAACACATCGGGCCGTATGTGCAGCAGCTTAAAAACAATGTACGGTGCATAGTAGGCAAACGGCGGGTGCGATACATAGTAGTAGTTGCCCTCCTTGTCTATCATCTGCCCGGTTTGGTTGGCACTGTTGTTAATGTACTTATCGGCCGGGTTGTTATAGTTCATTACAGGGTTGTAGCCGTATTTCTCTATGCCGTTATCGTACCATATCTGCATTACGCGCAGGGCTATGGCTGTACAAAATTCGTGGTGCTTACTTAGCGGACGGTTAAGCTGAGGTAAACGCACAGCTACGCTTAGTAAAAATATACCCAGCAGCAGCGGTAAGGTGCGTTTAATAAAATCCATACACTGCAAATATGGTAATTGCGGGCACTTTTAGCAAAGTTAATTTCTGCCCTTATCACCGGCATTTACCTTTGGCGTATAGCCGGTTTTGGTTTATTAAAAATTAAGCCCAACTTGCATTTACAAAAATCCATACCATGTATAATACACTGCTTTATAATGTAGAAAACAGCATTTGCTCTATTACCCTTAACCGTCCCGATGTTTTTAACTCGTTTAACGAAGAACTAAGCGCCGAAATAATTGATGCACTTAAAAAAGCCAATAAAGACGAAACCGTACGCGTAGTAGTACTTAGCGGCAGCGGCAAAGCATTTTGCAGCGGGCAGGATCTGAAAGACATTAAAGGCAAACTGGGCGAGCGCAGCCTGGGCGAATCGGTACTGCGCCGCTACAACCCTATGATATTAGGCATACGCGAAATGAACAAGCCCGTAATATGCAAGCTGAACGGTGTAGCTGCCGGTGCTGGAGCATCGCTGGCGCTGGCCTGCGATATGATAGTGGCATCTGAAACAGCATCGCTGATAGAGGTGTTTGCCAATGTTGGCCTGGTACCCGATTCAGGCTCGTCGTTCTTTTTACCTCGACTGGTAGGGTACAACAAAGCATTTGAACTGATAACCCTTGCCAGCAAAATAAGCGCTAAAGAAGCTTACGATATGGGCTTTGTATACAAAGTAGTAGCACCCGAAGAGCTGGACAATGCCGTTAACGAACTGGCACAGCGCTACGCTACCGGCCCTACCAAAGCTTATGCTATGATTAAGAAAATGCTGAACAAGGCTTACACTGCTAACCTTAACGAAATGCTGCTGGAAGAATACTACGGACAGGAACTTGCCGGCCGCAGTCAGGATTATATTGAAGGAGTAACTGCTTTTACCGAAAAAAGAAAACCGGTATTTACCGGCAAATAACACTATGCGCACCGCCGGATTAATTGGAGGAATCAGCTGGGTATCTACTGTAGAGTACTACAAGCTGCTGAACGAAACCGTAAACAACGCTATGGGCGCCAACAATGCCGCCCGCAGCCTTATCTACTCGGTAAACTACCAGGATATAATTGAGCATAACAAAACCGAAAACTGGGATGCCATTGCTGCTATATTTATAGATGCGGCCCAACGGCTGGAAGGCGCCGGTGCCGATTGTATTGCGCTATGTGCCAATACAGCACATAACGTAGCTGATAAAGTACAGCAATCGGTAAACATACCACTTATAAGTATAGTAGATGCTACCCTTGCTGCCATACAGCAACAACAACTTACCAAAGTGATATTGCTGGGTACACGCTTTACCATGCTTAAACCGTTTTTTAAACCGGTGCTTGAGCAAAACGGAATTGAAGTAATACTGCCACAACCGGCCGACATGGATTTTATACATGCCAGTATTTTTGATGAACTGGGCAAAGGCATATTTACCCAACAAACAAAAGACAGATACCTGCATATTATTAATGAACTAAGCCAAACAGGTGCGCAAGGTGTAATATTTGCCTGCACCGAAATACCTATGCTTATTAAACCCGAAGAAGTAAGCTTACCGGTATTCGATACTACACAAATACATGTAGCGGCTATCAGCAAATTTGTGTTGCAGTAATAAACTAACCTACTAAAAACAAATAGGCCCGTTTTTTCAAACGGGCCTATTT
>JBJOOW010000460.1:0-3013 GCA_046051095.1 Bacteroidota bacterium
AAATTATTTTTTAACTGTAATTGTCAAATTAGATATTTGGTGGCAGAAAAACCAACCACCATGAGAAAGTTGCTCTTTGCAGCGCTTTTAGCTGTAGTGTTTTTGCCGCTGGCTATTAAGGCACAAACGCAAGTAACGGTAATTACACAGGTAACGCCCCCGTACTCGCCATATCTGTCAACGTATGTCGATCAGCCAAATAAAGTACGCCTTACGCTTATCAATACATCTCCGCAACCGCAGGATCTTAAACTCTGGATCCGCATATCGGGCGATAACGGTATAAGTGTAACTACTTCATCTACCTTCAGGCCAAACCAGCCTATACATCTGGATGGTGTAGGCGCTGGGGTGTCATCTAAAAGCATTGATTTTACCAGCGAAGAAACACGCGGCTATTTCGATGATAGCCATGTAGACCTGGTAGGTATTACGCGCGCACAGCTTATACAAAACCAGGCATTGCCCGAGGGTAACTACACTATTTGTGTGCGTGCTTTAGATTATACTACCGGCCAGCCGCGTAGTATGGATGGCTGTGCAACGTTCCCTATTTATTATATCGATCCACCGGTGGCTATGCAGCCCTTGTGTGGCAATACGCTTACGGCGCTTACACCGCAGTTTATTTTATTTAGCTGGACCCCACCGGCCACTGCACCCGGCAACATACAATACGAGTTTACACTTAAAGAGGTGCCAAACACCCTTAACCCTGCCGATGTTATTAAGAATAACGCTTTCCCTGTTATTTATAATACTACACAAACCGGTGCCAATACGCTTGTGTATAATGTATCGTTACCGGCGCTTACCACCGGTAAAAAATATGTATGGCGTGTAAAATGTATCGACCCTAACAACAGCGTGCAGTTTAAAAATGCAGGCTTTAGCGAGCCCTGCTGGTTTAACTACATGCCCGGGCAAACTATACAGGCCGATACTACCACCAACATAGGCAGTCAGGCTACATCGCAGGCCAGTATTATATTAAAAACACCGGCCAATAACGCTACGGTAGATGCCGTGCTTTCATCCAACACATCTGCCACGCCCGATCATTACAGGTTCGAGTGGATACCGGTGCAGGCTCCATCAGCCAGCGGCGCTCCGGCACCTCACCGCCTGCGCATAGCGCACGTGTCGCCGGGCCAATCGGCCGCACAGGCACTGGCAACCGATTCGCAGGTTACCGTAAAAACAGTTTTTGGCGGTGCTTACAACTATACCAAACTAAGCGATTTTGTACCCGGCGAAACCTATGCCTGGGAAGTACAGTACTGGCTTAACGGCGTACTTAAAAAGTATAGCGATAAATGGACCTTTAAGGTTAAACGCAACTACGGCAAATACAAGGTTAGCGGTAAAATAGAATACGCTTACGACCTGCCTTCACATAGTCACTGGCAGCCTTCGGGCTACCTGGGGTATATTAACTCTAATACATCAAGCAAAGGTACATTACCCTATAAAAACAGCATTGTTGCTTTTTACAAAGCCATATTAATTAAAGAAGGTAACAACCAAATGGTAACTATGGATGGTACTACTTTAATTCAGGCCAGCCAGCAGGGTGGCGGCAGCCAGTATTTTAAAGATGCAGGCGAACTGGTGGGTATTGCCTTTACCGACGAGAACGGCCGTTTTGAATTTAGCACCGACGATGTACTGGGCAAAGTGTACGAAGCTACCAGCGGCGGTAAAACCTACAATTATTACAAGGCACTTAAAGTAACCTTAAGCCCCGAAAGCAACCTGTACATTAATAACCCCGACGAGTATGTAGTATTAGAAGGTGGTACATCGGTAGAGAAAACATTTACAGCCCGTGTAAAATCGTTTAAGCTGCGCGTTAAGTTTATAGAGCTGCCTAAAAAAGATTATTACAACAAAACACAACCGGTAGATCCTCTATCGAAAGATATTACCCTGTACATACTGCGCGATAAACGTTACCCTACCTACAACTTTCCGCGCAACGAGGGCACCAGCGATTTTGGTAACAGCGAGCAGCTTAATCTGTGCCTTTGGGAAACACTTTGCGATAACTACGAAGTAGTAGCCAAAAAGAAAGGCAAAACTAACATGTACACCACCTTCGAAGATTTGGTGGTAAACGACCCTAACAACCCCGGCAACGATAAATTTTATGTATATGCTACGGTAGATGGTCGCCCCGATATGGTAATGATACCGCAGGAGTACCGCAGTACCGATGGTACCAGCAACACCTGTACACTAACCTTCAACGATTTTACTTTTCAGGCCAGCAGCGATTGGGAAAAGCTGTACGATAACGGTTGCCTTACCAAAAAAATAACGGTGGCACCTAAAATGATGGTTACATCAAAACTATCGGGCCGTATGGTATCGCACTGGGATCAGCAAACCGATAAGCCCAACCCCAAAGCCGATAAGCCACTGGCTAACACCAAGCTTAAGCTTATGGCTTACTTTGTAAAAAAATTAAACGATGGCACCGAGAAAGTAGCGTACAACATGGGCAGCCAGCTGATGGATGTGGCCACCACCGACGAAAACGGCAACTTCTCTTTCGATGTAAATATCTGGTCCGATTCGTCTAAGTTCAATACGTTTTTGGGTACGGTAGATGTGTTGGGCTTTCCTATTACGCGTGTGTTGCGTGTAGTGGTAGATAACCCTTATTACTACAGCCCCGATGAAAGCTTTGTAATAGATGGGGGCTACGAGTACGAGGTTGGTACGCTTAAAGCCAACGTGCGCGAAGCTAAAATGAACGGTGTAGTTAAAGATGATGCATCTACACCTAAGCCAATTGCCAACCAGCGTGTGTACCTGTGCCGTTGGGATGGCTGGACCGATGGCTACATACCAACCGATGAAGGACAGCCTAACTCGGTTACTGTACCTAAAATTTACGATAAAGATGGTTACGAATACCGCGTAATTGCCGAAACCACAACCGATGCCAACGGTAAATACAGCTTTAGCCGTTTGGTGGGTGTAGGTAACAAAATTACTACCGGTTACG
>JBJOOW010000461.1:0-4819 GCA_046051095.1 Bacteroidota bacterium
CACCGCCGAGCTGATTATTACCAGCGAGGGCAGTATTAAAAACATGGTATTTGTAGAGGAGTTGATTGCCGCAGCACCACCTATACCCGGCTGGGTGTTTACCGCACATAAACCGGCAACAGGTATAGATGGCTTTGCTATTAAAATGGGCGACTATGAGTTTAACCAGGAGGTAATAAGTTTTTACCCGGTAGAGCACGACGAGTACCCCGATGAGATTGATATTGCCATTGTGTACGAGTATTACAATGCCGACGATAAAGTAGCCATAGTAAACGGCCTGTTTATATTTTTAGATAACTACCTGGGCGAACTGGATGCTATTACGCGTGTAGATAATATACAGATTGTAAGTATAGCCGAAGCCAAAGGCGAACTGATACCTATAAACAAGCTACGGGCGTATATAGACTGGCGCGAGAAAGAGTTTTTAGAAAAATACGAAGGCACCCGCCACAACACCGATACCGACGACCATGTTGCTATTAACGGACAAACACACGATGGCCACCCGGTAATAGCTATTGTAGACAATGCATTACTTAAATGGGATGGTAAGGCATCGCACCCGTGGATACTGAAGCTGGCGCTGCAATACACCAAACGTGTAAACGGCATGCCCGATGCTGCAACGATGGAAAATTTTGAAGCATTTGATAACGACCTGCTGGACCAGCTGCGCGATAGCGATGGCTACCTGTATGTAGCCCGCCAAACCAGCAACGGCGAGCGGCTGGTGTATTATGCCTGTAAAGATTTCAGGTTGCCGGCAAAGGTTGCCGAGGGTATGATTACCCGCTACAGCGGCCGCATTAAGGGTATAGAGTTTGATATATATAAGGATAAGTACTGGCAATCGCTGGAGCACTACAACCACGCGCAATAACCCGAACCTTTTATTACCGTAGCTTGTTTTTAATGTATGCCCTAAGGCAACTTTACACATACATTAAACAGCTAACCATATGAAAAACTTTGTAGTAGTGGGTGGTACATCCGGCATTGGTCTGGCCATTACCCAGCACCTTATTGCAGCAGGCCATACCGTGCAGGTAGTATCGCGCACTAACCGCAACCTTGCCGGGCTGCAGGGAGTAACCCACTCGGTTTGGGATGCCACCGGTAACGAGCCCCTGCCTACCAGCCATGCCGAAACGGTGCATGGTTTGGTATACTGCCCCGGTAGTATAAACCTAAAGCCTTTCCACCGCCTTACAGCCGCCGACTTTGCCGCCGACTATAAAATAAATACCGAAGGGGCCATAAAAGCCATACAGCACTTTTTGCCTATGCTTAAAACAGCGCCGCAGGCATCGGTGCTGTTATTCAGCACGGTAGCGGTACAAACCGGCATGTCGTTTCATGCATCTATAGCAACAGCCAAAGGCGCGGTAGAGGGCCTTACCCGCTCGCTGGCCGCCGAACTGGCACCGCGTATATGTGTTAACTGCCTGGCCCCCTCGCTGGTACAAACCGAACTTAGCGCACGCCTTACCGCCACCGAAGAAAAGATACAGGCCTCGGCACAGCGCCACCCGCTGGCACGCATTGGTAAACCCGATGATATTGCCGGCATGGCAGTCCACCTGCTTACAAACCCGGGTTGGCTAACCGGCCAGGTAATACATATAGACGGCGGACTGAGCAGCCTGCGGCAGTAATAAACTTTTGGTTATATGTATCTGTTTGTATATTACACTACCCAATTAACCAAATACCACATTATGCAAAACCACCTACGTACAGCCATGTTATTTGCTGCCTTGCTATTTATAGCATCGTGCGCAAAAGATAAAGATGATAACAACGGCAATAACGGCGATGCCTGCAAACAACTGCACCCGGTAATATTTTTGCACGGCTTTTTAGCCGGCGGCGATACCTGGGCCAACCAGGTTATGCGTTTTACCAGCAACGGCTATTGCGATAACCTGCTTTACGCTTACGATTGGAACACCCTTAGCGGCAGCAGCGATGTAAACGCACTAAACGCTTTTATCGATACGGTACTGGCCCGTACCGGTGCTACACAGGTAGATCTGGTAGGCCACTCGGCGGGTGGCGGTTATGGTTACAGCTTTTGCGAAGACAGTATCCGCGCCCGTAAAATTGCGCACTACGTACATATAGGCAGCAGCAGCCAGAGTTCACCTGCAGGTGTAAACGATGAAGTGCCTACGCTGTGTATATCATCTGCCGGCGATGCAGTAGCAGGTGCTACCACTATTACAGGTGCCACTAATGTAGCGCTTATCAGTAAAGACCATTACGAAGTAGCTACCAGCCCCGATGCTTTTATAGAGATGTATAAGTTTTTCAACAATGGTAAAACACCACAAATAGCGATTATAGTACCCGATGGAGATGTGATAACAGTTTCGGGCCGTGCGGTTACACTGGGCGAAAACACACCCATAGCCAACGGCACCGTGCGCATATTCAGCGTAAATGCTGCCACCGGTGCCCGCACCAGCAGCACACCCGATTTTACGTTGAGCACCAATACCGAAGG
Source organism: Bacteroidota bacterium (assembly GCA_046051095.1). GTDB lineage: Bacteria > Bacteroidota > Bacteroidia > Chitinophagales > LD1 > Bog-950. Next base: position 2,513 of record JBJOOW010000461.1, read on the forward strand.
TTACTGGGGGCCAGTTAATGTTAGAGCTAGTAAATTGTACGAGTTTGAGGTTAACAGCAACATAAGCGGCGACCGTGTAATACATTACTACCGCGAAAAGTTTATACACAAAAACCCGCTGGTATACCTGCGCACTTTGCCACCGGCCAGCTCGCTGGCCGGCCAGTTACTATCGGGCCTGCCAAGTAACGATAACCAGAGTGTACTGGCTGTGTTTACAGCCAACCAGGCTACCGTTGCGGGCCGCGATACACTAAGCGTTAACAACGTGGGCCTTTCTACACAGGATATTACACCGGCATCGGCTACTGTTATTGCCATGTTTTTGTATGATGATAACAACAACCAGCAAACCGACTTAACCAAACCATTTTTGTTTTCGTTCCTGTCACAGTTTTTAACCGCGCGCGACCAGTACTTTGCTACCACACCAGAAGGCAGCATACCATTGTTCTTTAACGGCCGCACCCTTGCCGTGCCTAATCTTAAATCGGCCAGCGATGGTGTTATTGTAGCCGTGTTCGACTAACAATAAGTATACATATCTCGCCCGGAAACAGGTTGGTTTTATGTCAACTTATTTCAGCAAAAGACCTGTAAAACAAAAAGCCCTTACAAATTGTAAGGGCTTTTTGTTTTGTATGGGGGCTGATGTGATACTGAAATTTATTACTTTCAGGTTATAAAGCTTTACCTTTTATAAAGCTTGCTACTTTTCGCTTATCGTACTGTTCTTATGTATAAATAGTTTTAGCTCCTCTATCTGCAATTGCAATTGGTTTACAGTACTGGCATCTGCTTTGCCGGTTTGTAGTTCGTTTATTTCAGATTTTAGAGCTTTGTTTTCTGCATCAAGTTTATTGATACGTTTTAGCAGTTCCTGCGTAGCCGATATATTAAGCGTGGTTAATGCTTCGTAATCTACCGTGCGGAAATCGGTTACCTGCTTACCAAAAACAAATACTTTGCCTTCAGCTTTTACATTAACTGTAAAGCCGGTTGTATCTGCGTTTATTACCTCTGTCAGTTCATCGTGGTTTTCAAAAATCAATTTAACCCAATCGCCTTTATGTAGTTTGTTATTTACCGCTATATAGCCATTATGTATTTCGGCTACCTGGTAGATATTAGGTATAACATCTGTTATTTTCGAAACCGCCTGCGGGTATACATTTTCTACCTGTTGCGCTATTACTTTTTTACTAATACCGTTACCCTTTGCAATAGTGTCGATAAAGTTATAATCGGTTATCCGGATTTTTGTAAGTGTATTTAAGTCTTCGGCGCTGTTTGATATAGCTCTTATCTTTTTAATACGCTCATCGGAGTATGCATTAAACTCTGTAGCAGCTATACGGGCACTGGCATATAAGGAGTAGGCCGAAGTGCTGGATGTAGTACCCACACTACCCGAAGAGTTTAAATACCCATAGCTAAGTGTATTATTCTGCGAACCGTTAATAACCACCTTAGCTTGCGTTGGGTTGGTAGTACCTACACCTACATTGCCGTTTTTAAGTATAGTAAACGCATCGGATCTGGAAGATGCAGATGTACCATTGCCTACGTTAAACACACGGTCGGCACCATTATAGGCCGTACTGCTTGCCGCAGTGTAGCTGGTACCATACATACCTAAGGCCGTTTCGCTGTAAGATGGGGCGTAGTTATTTGCACCGCCTGCAAAGGTATTGTTGCCTGTTGCATTATTGCCTGTACCGGTTACAAAACTTTGATCGGCAGTAGCATTGTTTGTATAACCGAACGCAGCACTCCGGTTTCCATTGGTAGTATTTAAACTGCCTGCTGCAAAATTGGCAGCGCCGTTCAGGGTATTTTGTAAACCAAAGGCGGCTCCATCAGCACCCGCTACTACGTTATCGGCATTGGCAGCAAAACCTGCAAAGCCGGTAACTTTATTATTGATACCAAATGCTGTGGCAGCATCTGCAAAAGTAGAGTCGCCCCAACCAAATGCAATAGAGTGATTAAGCTGTGCGTGGCTAAGGTAACCACCTGCAAACGAATTGACACCATTCGCACTGCTTGCAAAGCCGCTAACCATAGAACGAGCGCCTGTTACAGTGTTACCATACCCGCTTACGAATGTATGCGAACCAGATGCCCTGTTGTTCTCGCCAAATGCAGCCGAGTAATTGCCAACGTTAGCGGCATCCCACTCGGTACCGCTTACCCTGCCGGCCCTAAACGCTGCTTTTGCCGGGTAGAAGAACATACGGGTACCTGCACCACTTAGCGCCAGCGCAGTACCCGAGCCAAATGTACCTGTTACCTGTAACCCATCTG
>JBJOOW010000462.1:0-6023 GCA_046051095.1 Bacteroidota bacterium
ATTATGGGTAAAGTAGTTGTTATTAGCTGCAGGTTGTAACGTGTTTTTTACAAAGGTATAAGTACCAGAGTAGTTTATACTGAAATCTATTTTATCGCTTATGTTACTACCCAGGTAAAAACCTGCATTAACAGCATATGTGTTAGATGTATTAAGCGCACCATTAATAAGCCCCGGGGTAGAAGAGAAGTTGAAGCCCGTATTAAGATTCAGGTTGCTTTTAATGCGCGCTATGGGTATGCCGTATGCAATAAATGTGTTAGCAGTAACATAATTGTTAAGGTTTACCTGCTGCGTTAGCTGCGAACCGGTTGCCATAGTTATGCCCTGTATAAGCGTATCGGCGGTAGCTGTTAGCTGCGATTTACCAATGTAACCAGCAGTGTAGTTTACATTCAACATGCTGAATAGGGTTTGTCCGTTTTTAGGGTTTGTGTATCTAACATCAAGTATGCCGGTATGTGTGGTAGATTGTTTTAGGTTGGGGTTGCCAATGGTTAGTTGTGTTGGGTTGCTGTTGTCAACTACATTCTGTAGTTGGTTAACCGCAGGCGCAGTGGTAGACGAACGATACATTAACCGCAGGTTAGATGCATTGGAAATATTGTAATTAAACCTTGCATTGGGTAATACACTATAAAACGATTTTTGTATTGCTGTACTGCCAACTGTTACCTGCTGCCCTTTAAGGTTGGCATACTGAAAATCTGCACCCAGGGTAAAATTTACTTTGCCTTTACGCAGCATATATGCAGCGCCTGCTTTTTGAGTGTAATACAGCGATTGGTAGTTGTTGGTAAGGCTGGTATCGGTGGTGGTATATTCGCCATTTGTATCTGCGGTGTAGCCTGCTTTGTTGGCGTTGCTCCACGTAGCCGATGGCGCATAGGTAAACTGTAACTGATGATTTTTGCCAACCGGCTCGGTATAGTTAAGGTTGCCGCTAAGCGTATAGCTATTGTTTAGCAATGTTGTTTTCTGGTTGGTAACTAATGAATCGCTGTTGTTTACCACATACGACGAAAGATAGTTAGCCGTGTTACCAGCATTGTATTTATTAGTAAGCGTTGCCGAAAACGTGCGCCCCTGCTTATTAAATTTATGCCTGTAAAGTATATCGCCGGCTAAGTTATAACCGGTATTGTTGCCGGTTGATATGCTGTTTATGTTATTAAGCACCTCGCTAAGGTTGTAGCTGTTTTGCGCAGCAGTAGTAGTACTTTGTTTGCTATACTGGTATGTAAACGATGGTGTAAAGATGATAGCATTGTTGCTATCGATGTTGTATTGTAACCTTATATTGGCACGGTGGTTAATATTAGTGCTGTTTTTAGTAGCCTGCTCGGTGTAATATTGTATAGTATCGGTAGTGCTGTAATAGCGACGGCTTAGTGTGCTGTTGTTTTGTGTAGTAGCATAGTTGAAAAAGTATGAGCCCGTTACATCTACTTTTTGCTTTTTACCCCATACACTGGTGTAGTTAAGCCCTACGGCGTGCGTAGTAGCAATACCACCCTGTTGCTGGGTTAAAAAATTAGCAACGTTTGCCCCCGGGCCACTGCCCCCACCCGGCGGCGGGCCTTTAGGTGCACCCGGTGGCGGACCACCGCCAAACATACCGGCAAACTGTGGTCCCTGTGTGTTTGTTACACCCAGTATATCCTGAAATGAAAAGTTTTGCTGATTAATGTTATTGCTCATAGCTATTGCCGATAACCGTGTGTTTTTATGAAACCAGTTAAGGTTAAGCCCTGCGTTGTAGCGCATATCGGTAAGGTAGCCTGCACCGCCATATACTTTACCAAACAGTCCTTTATTCTTACCATCTCTGGTTACAATATTCAGCGTTTGTTGCGAGTTACCATCATCAAAACCAGTAAACGCAGCCTGGTCAGAGGGCTTTTGGTATACCTGTACTTTGTCTACCATTTCGGCAGGCAGGTTTTTCATAGCTACGTTTACATCGTTGCCAAAAAAAGGTTTGCCATCTACCAATACAGTTTTTACATCTTGCCCGTGTGCTTTAAGTGTGCCGTTTTCTGATGTAATACCCGGCATTTTTGTAACCAGGTCTTCGGCCGATGCGCCTTGTTGTGTTTTAAATGCACTGGCGTTATACTGAGTAGTGTCGCCAATTTGTTCGGCACGTGCTTTATACTGCTCTACATTAACCTGCTTAAGCAGTTGCTCGGCAGGTTTTAGTTGCAACAGGCCTAACTGCATATCGCGGTTATTTATGGTAATGCTTTTAAATAAAGCCAAATAACCTATGTAGTTAATCTGCAATACATAGTTGCCATTATTTACCGGCCCCAGTTTAATGTTGCCTGCATCATCGGTAACAGTGCCGGTAATCATGTTGCTATCGGGCAGGCTTAGCAATGCTACACCTGCACCGGGCAACTCGCTGTAATTGGTTGCATCCTGTAGTTTACCTGTAATAGTATATTGGGCGTGCAAATGGCATGTAAGCAACATGCAAAGCACACCGGTTAGTACCGGGGTTTTCATATTTTGTAAAAAGCAAAAAAGGTTAAGTAAGTTCTGTGTGTGTATGTTGTATGTAGGCCTTACCAGCCCGATAGCTTTAACTTAAGCTTGATAGTTTTGTCTTCGCTGTTAGCTGTGTAGCCAGTAAAACTACCACCGGGCGGCCCATCTTGCCCCCGCATAGGTGGCCCGCCGTTTCCTCCCAAATCGCCTCCGCTGCCGGGCCTGCCCATACCGGCATCCGGACCGTTCATTTCACCGCCGGGTGCTGGCATTCCGCCACCTCTAAAGTTACCATTGCCGCCACCCGGCGGCGCCATATTACTACCTGCGGGCATTTCTATACCTTTAATAAACAGGCTGGCTGTAACAGGTTTTATGGTATCGGTTTTTTCAAACAGCAATGCCAGTGGTATCTGATATTCCAATATAAACACGCCTGCCGAATCGAGCCCTGCTGCGGTTTGTATACCTTCTTTGGTTGTTATACTATAAAAGCCGTCGGGCAGGTTTTTAAAGCCTTCCAGTTTCATGGTTTTTATTTCACTAACCATTAGCTGCTTCATAGCTTTAATGTCGCGGCGCTGTTGGTTGCCACGTTCAAAGTTGCCTTGCTGCTGCCCCGATGGGCGCTCGTGCTTTAGCGGGAAAGTAATAACCGCACTTGTTTTTTTACCAGTAGCTATAGTAAATGCCAATCCGTTATGCATCAGCTTGCGCTGAGCCATTTCATCAGTAGCTTTTATACACAAATACAGGTATTGCACATTGTTGGCAAAACTAAACTCCACTTTAGCCGCGCCGTCGTAATATCTGAATGGGTCGGGCCATTCTGTTGCCTGCCCATCGGTTAGGTGGGTGGTGGTTACAGCATCGGAAACTGTTATTCCTTTTTGGGCAAACAAATTACCGAAACAACAAGCGGCAAGGGTTATTATTAAAATACTACGCAACATACATTACACGGTTTAACTCAAAAAAATGGTGTGCCGGTCCCCACCGGCACACCTAAGGGCGACAACCCTAATTACCAAACTATGAAAAGACAAGAACGATCAATTATAAGGCAAGGCATACATTAAACAGTTTCGTTTGCCATAACGTACCCTTGCTGTTTATACCCCTTTTCTTCAAAGGATTTGTGAAGCCCTACTCTGCAACAATCAACACATACCAATATGGTTTCTGTATCAAGGGTAAGGCGTAAGGCTTCTTTAATTACGTTGCCATTTTGGTTTATTACCATAGCAGTGCAAGATGCGCAGTAGCAGACTGTATTACTCATGGCTATTTGTTTTGTACTGCTAAAATGCACCAGCCATATACCTTTTTAAACTGCGATAGGCGAGTTGCCTTTTTTTACCGGCAAAAGCAACAAAAAACAGCATGTATGCTTAGGGCTGCTTTACTGTAAAGTCCAGCGTATCTGAACTGATGGCTGTAAATATACCTGTGCCGTTAACTATGTTGGTAGGCGGTTGGCGCAGGTTTTGGGTTGAGTTGCCCGAATCGTCATACAGCCCTGCGTACTCGGGATTTATATGGTAAAGTATAATGTAGTGGTGGCCATAGTACTCAAATTGCTGCGAGCGTAGTTGCTGGCTGCTGCCTTGTGTAGGCTGGTTACGAAAAACAGGCCGTTGGCGCGTAGTATCGGTATTGTTGTACGTGGCTACCAATGTAGTTTCGGTGTTTTTTACTACCACCATGTAATACTCTTTGGCAGGGTTGCTCCATGTAAGATTTAATGGGTCGGGCATGGTAGGTGGGGTAGAAGGTGGCCCGCTGCTAAAATCAAACTCCTCTATTGTCATTTCAGTAATATCCTGCGCAAAGCCTTCGGGTACGGTGGGCACGGTAGTTACCGATGTTACATAACTGCCGTTAAAATAAAACAGCAACCCGTATGTATGGCCTTGTTGTACCAATAGCGTACTATCAGAAACATAATAGCCGCCAGTTGAATTGGTAAGCAAAATAGTATCGCTGTTGTGTGTTATGTATACCTGTAATGTATCAATAGCATCCTGGCCTACATCGGTAGTGGCCGAGGGTATTTGTTTGGTAATATAAACCGATACCGGCAGGCCGGGATATAAATAAGCTTCTATTACAGCTTTATCGGTGTATGCTGCGGTGCCTATCTCATCTTCTTTACAACCTGCAAGGGCCAATAATGCTATTGCTATGCTAATGTATTTTTTCATTGGTTATCGTATTCTAAAGCTTAAGGTTACGTTAGGTGTAATGCCCAGGTAGTTAACGTTGGTTTCTACAATTTTTCCATCTTCTACCTGAAACTCTTTATACCAAACATTTTTACGGTTGTATAAATTATACAGCGAGAAGCTTAATGCTATGTTACCGCCGGTTGCTTTAATTGGCTGATTGTATGTAACAGCAAAATCTAGGCGATGGTAATTGGGAAAACGTTTGCCGTTTTTTTGCGATACAGTAATATAATCGCGTGTGGTGCCATCCAGCATGGTTAACTGGTAGCCGCCTTCGGGGGCAGTGTATGGTTTGCCGGTGCTAAATACCCAGGTAGCCGAAATATCGAAACGCCAGATGCGGTACGTGTGCACGGTTTTAAACTCGTGCCGCACATCGTGCGATGCCGGATACTTGCTGCCAAATGCAGCAATATCGTATGTTACTTTACCTAATGTGTAAGTTGCCCAGCCGTTATACCCTTTTATTTTGCCCATTATATTAAAGTCTATACCCTTTGCAACACCATTGCCGGTGTAAAAGCTTTCGCTGTAGTTAATGCTGCCTATGGCTGGTTTTAGACGTAACGAATACTCGGCAATATTCCACAGGTTTTTGTAATAACCCTCTGCCGATAATGTGAGCCATTTGTACTCGTAGTTTAAGCCCGCTATGTAATGCATAGCCGAGCTAACAGGTACGCGTTTACCATCAGATAATATCCAGAAATCGCGGCTGCCTTGTAGTATATCCTCACGTGTTACACGGTTGGCAAACTGATAATACAAGCCCCAGGCAGCTTGAAATTTTAAACCCTTTACAAGTAGTATATCGGCACTGGCGCGTGGTTCAAAGTAAGGTTTTTGCGTTTGTGTAAAATAAGTAAACCTGGTACCTACTAATATGTTTACCCGGTTTTTCCAAAAGTTGAAGTTATCCTGCACGTAAAGCGAAACAGTGGCACCTTTATCGTTCCGGTTAAACAGTGCAGCAGTATCGTTTTGCGCGTACGAGTATTTTATGTGGTAGTAATTGGCCAGCAAACCGGTTTCGAGCCTGTTCCATTTAGCCAGTTTAATTTCCCAATCGCTTTTAAATGCAATATCCAGCAGGTTGTTGTTTTCCAGCGTGCCAAACTTGCGGGTGGTTTCGTTACCAGCCGAGTCTTTCAGTGTCATGCTGTTCGATCGGTCGCGGTTACTATAATAGTTAGATACACTTACCAGCGTGTTGCTATATAGTTTTTCGCTAAGCTTACGCGAGTACTTTAAACTGCCACCCAGGTTTCCGTATTTGGTTAAGTCGGTTACGCTTGAGCTAAA
>JBJOOW010000463.1:0-4101 GCA_046051095.1 Bacteroidota bacterium
TTTCGACCGCGCAGGCGACTCGCGTTTTACTTCGTTGAATACGGCACTTTCGGTTTCGTATAGTAAAACACTGGATAAAAACTGGCGCCACCGGCTAAGTGGGGGCTTGCAGTTTGGTATAGTAAACCGCAACATCAACTACAGTAAACTTAATTTCGATAATCAATGGAACGGCGATGTTTACGATCCTAACATTGGTGTAGATGAAAATTTTGCCCGTACACGTTTTAATTATTTCGACTTAGGTGTAGGTATTGCATACCGGTACACAAAAACAGAGCGGACTAATTTTACTATTGGTTTTGGCGCAGTGCATCTTACACAACCCAGGCAAACCTTTTATAACGATAATTCGGTTAAGCTTAATCCGCGGTTTACCGTACATACACGTGCACAGGTTAAAGTTGCAAAGCGTGCAGATATAGTGCCAGAACTTCAATTTCAAATGCAGGATAGCAAATACGAAGTAAGTTATGGGGCACATGCTAAATATTATGTAATGCAATCAACACATACGGTAGCACTTAACCTGGGTGCTTATGGCCGCTCGGCAGAAGCAGGCTGGCTATTGGCAGGTGTAGATTATGATAACCTGCAGGTTAACCTTAGTTACGATGTAAACTTCTCTAAGCTACGTGCCGCCAGCCGGTATAATGGTGGTTTCGAGGTAAGTGTAATTTATATTTTGGCTAAGGTGAAAAACATTAAAAAGCCCGGTGCGGTATGCCCTGCATTTTTATAAAAATGATACAGTTGGTAGAAGATTTGAAAAGGTTGATATCTGCTGGCAGCAAAGTGATTTTTGTTGTAGTAACTGTATTGTTGGTGCAGAATGTTTCGGCGCAAACAGTATTACAACTTACCAAAGCCGGCGACAAGCGCGCCGAAGAGGGAGACTACTATGCCGCTGCACAATACTACCGCGATGCATTGCGTAAAGACGAAGAGAATATTGATTTGAATTACAAGTACGCCGAAAGTTGCCGCATGTTTAACGATATGGATGGAGCAAGTGCTGGCTACCGTGCTGTTATAAAACTGGATAAAGGCAATAAGTTTCCTATGGCTTTTTTCTGGCTGGGCGAAGTATTGCGCAGTAGTTGTGAATGTAAATGCGAAGAAGCACAAAAGCTGTTTCATAAGTTTCAAACAAAATACCGGAAGAAAGATTACTACAGCATAAAATCGCAACAGGAAATTGAGGCTTGTGGTTGGGTGCGCGACCATGCTAAAAAGAACGATACTATTAAGATTGAACATCTGGGCAAAGAGGTGAATACGCCACAGTCAGAGTTCAATGCTATGCATGTATACCCCGACAGGATTCAGTTTTCATCGCTGCGCAATGTTTCGGCTGATAAGAAGAATGAAAAGTACCTGGTGCGTATTTATAATCAGCCACCCAATCCGGCACCCACCTATACACCCGAAGGCAGTAATGCAGATTTGAATATTGGTAATGGTAACTATTCGCCCGATGCTAAGAAATTTGTATTTACACAATGCGAGCAAAAAGATAAGGCTACTACCCGTTGCGATATATACGTAACACAGTACAACGATTTTAAATGGACTCCGGCGGTTAAACTGGGCGAGGAAGTAAATGCTCCCGGTTTTACAAATACGCACCCTGCAATTGGTTACGATAAAGCGGGAAACGAAATGTTGTTTTTTGTATCGGACCGCGAAGGTGGCCAGGGTAAACTGGATATATGGGTTAGTAGGTTAAATGCCGATGGTACCTATCAGCCGGCTATAAATGCCGGTAATAAAATAAACTCTCCGGGTAACGAGATAACACCGTTTTACGATGTAAATAACAGGAAACTGTTTTTTAGCAGCGATTGGCACTACGGCTTTGGCGGGTACGATATTTTTGAAACTACCGGTGAGGCAACAAGCTGGTCGGCACCGGTAAATTTATTACAGCCGGTTAATACCCCGCAAAATGATTTGTACTACGCTAAAGCAACAGATGACTCTAAAGCGTACATTACGTCCAACCGTAAAGGTTCGCTATTTATAGAAGCTGAAACCTGCTGTAATGATATATACGCATATAGTACAGGTAAGCGTATAGAAAAGCCAAAGCCACCTGTTGAAGTAAAGAAAGACACACCTGTGTCTGTAGTTACGATTGATACACCTGTAGCAGAAGTTAAAAAGGATACACCGGTAGTAATGCCTGAGCTTACACCTGTATTGGCGCAGGTTAAACCAGTTAGCCCCGAAACTTTTGTAAACACTAAACTTAAGCAGGTAAAACAAAAAGTAGGTGTGCAACTGTTTTTTCATAACGACGAACCCGACGCACGTAGTACAAGCGATACCACTAAGCTGGATTACCGCCAGACATTTGAGGCCTACTATGCCCGCCGGTTTGAGTACGAGCGCGAGTTTACCCGCAGTATGAAAGGGCAGGAGAAAGAAGCCGCTGTTAAAGAAATACAGGACTTTTTTACTAATAAAGTAGATAAAGGTTACTACGACCTGGTGGCTTTTAGTGCGCAGTTGTTAGATCTGTTGCAAAGCGGTAATAAAGTAGAAGTTACTGTAAAAGGTTTCTGTTCTCCGCTTAATATAAACGAGTATAATATTAAACTGGGTTATCGCCGTGTAGCATCGTTGCGCAACTATTTCTATCACTACCGCGATGGTGCTTTACTTGCGTTTATTTCGGGTGGTCAGCTAACAATAAAAAATGAATCGTTTGGCGAAGAGACCGCCGCAAAAACTATTAGCGACAACCGGTTAGATAAACGGAACTCTGTATACAATCCGGCTGCAGCACTCGAACGCCGTGTAGAGATTCTTACAATTGAGCTTAAATAACGATTAGAACTCTGTTTGATAATAGTTTGTTTTATCTAAAGAAACATGTAGGTTTACCACGTGCAGAAAAAATCAAACGATAACGCTCCCAAACGGGAAAACAAAACATCTTCTATCCCATACAAAAAGTGGGAAAAAAAGAAAGGCAATGCTGCATTAGAGGCTGCCGCAAAAAAGATGTTTGAACGTAGTGAGGCGTCAAAGAAAAGGAAAGCAGAAGAAAAGGAAGCAGGCTCAGAAAACAAGGTAGCAAGAAAAGCTCCTGCAAAAAAGTTCGCTGCCCGTAAAGACAAGGAAGAAGTTGAGATAGAAGAGGTTTACTCTCCACTTGAAAAATTTACCGACGAGGTAAGGCTTAATAAATACCTGGCACATGCCGGTGTAGCTTCTCGCCGCGCAGCCGATGAACTGATAAAAGAAGGCCGTGTAAAGGTAAATGGTGTCGTTATCCGCGAGATGGGGCACAAAGTGAAGGTGAAAGATAAAGTAGAGTTTGATGGTAAACTGCTTTCGCTGGAACGCAAGTATTACATACTGCTTAATAAGCCTAAAGACTATATAACCACTGTTAAAGACGAGAACGATCGGAAAACAGTGATGGAACTGTTGCGTGGCGCGTACGAAAAAATAGAGTCGATTAAAAAGCCACGCCTTTACCCGGTGGGTAGGTTAGACCGTAACACCACGGGTGTGTTGCTTATATCAAACGATGGTGAATTAGCGCAAAAATTAACACACCCAAGTACTGAGGTACGCAAAGTGTACCATGTATTGCTGGATAAAAAACTTCGTAAAGAAGATTTTGATAAAATAGCCGAAGGCGGTGTTGTGCTGGAAGATGGTATTGCTGAAGTAGACGAAATAGCCTACCCTAACGCTAAAAACAAAGCGGAAGTAGGTGTAGAGATACACACGGGTAAAAACAGATTTATCCGCCGTTTATTCGAAGCGCTGGGCTACGAAGTTGTTAAACTGGATAGGGTATATTTTGCCGGCCTTACCAAAAAAGATATACCTCGTGGCCGCTGGCGCTTTTTATCGCAGGAAGAGGTTAGGAACCTGAAGCACTTTGTGCAATAATTAACAATCACACTTTAGTTTATATCTTATCTGATAAGTCGAATCAACTCCCGCAAAAAACGGGAGTTGATTAGTTTTAGGGCCTGTTAGTTCTTCTATTTCTTAACCCAGCAATTTGTTTTATGCGCCGCTTTTTACTTTGGTTTTCATTTGCATTATTTCTTGCTTACACGTTTACCTATCAAACTG
>JBJOOW010000464.1:0-2898 GCA_046051095.1 Bacteroidota bacterium
AGTTGGGCCGTCCGGTTCCCGATTTCGATTTTTCGGTAGATGGTGTTACATCTATATCTGCCGATATTCATAAATACGGCTACTCTCCCAAGGGGGCATCGGTAGTGTTGTACCGAAATCACAGCCTGCGCCGCTACCAGTTTTCTATATATACCAAATGGGCAGGTGGTGTTTATGGTTCGCCTACCATTACAGGTACCCGGCCGGGCAGTAACATAGCAGCAGCCTGGGCAGCCCTGCGCAGTATTGGCAAAAGTGGTTATGTAGAAATGGCGCGCCAAACAATGGATGTAACCGTAAAAATGCGCCAGGCTGTAAAGCAAATACCCGAACTGGAACTAATGGGTGAGCCAGAAATGAGTATTGTAGCTTTTAAGTCGGATAAGATTGATGTGTATATACTGGCAGATGAGCTAAACAAAAAAGGCTGGCATTTCGAACGGCAGCAACTTCCCCCCTCGCTTCACTTTACAGTTAACTATATACATAAGGATGTGATAGATGAATTTATTACTGATTTGAATACGGCTGTTGCAGCCGCCCGCGAAAAACGAATGGCACAGATGGGTAATAAAATTCAGAACGCTTTTGTAAAAGGGCTTAGTAGTGTATTGCCTGATGGTACTTTATCTAAATTGCAGAAAAACCAATCATCGGCCATAGAGAACGAAAACAAGGCCGCCATGTATGGTATGATGGGCGCACTATCGGGCACCAGCGACCTTGAGAATATAGTGCTGGATTTTATGGATAAGATATACACCCCTAAACCGTAAGCATGTTTAATGCAGTTTGGCAAGGTGTTGTTACAGGCCTTATACTGGCAACGTTTATAGGGCCTATATTTTTTACGGTAGTAGACCTTGGCTTGCGTGGCAATGTTAAAGGGGCTGCCTATATTGCCCTGGGCACTTTTATAAGCGATATACTTTGGGTAATAGCCATATACCTGCTTGCCAGCCAGGCCGATAAAAACTCGTTATTGATACAGGTAATGTATATAGTAGGCGGCCTGGTACTTATTGCGCTTGGCTTGCAAAATCTGCTTAAAAATAAAGTTGATGAGTCTCACCCCGATACGCAACACCAAAACCACAAAGCCCTTTTTACCAAGGGGTTTCTTATCAATGCCACCAATCCTAATGTTTTCTTTTTTTGGTTTGGTGCTGTAATGGTAGCTGTAAAACAATATGCCAACCAATCGGTATATGTGCTAACACACTTTTTTAGTGCGCTGCTGGTTGTGTTTACTACCGATTTTTTAAAAGGCTATGCCGCCTCTTTTTTACGCCCTTATATAAAGCCTGCAGCACTAACCGGTTTAAGCAGACTATCTGGCATAATACTAATAGGCTTTGGTATTAAGCTAATGCTGTTCCACTAGTTTATAATAACCTTTTGGGTTAAGGTTTGCTTACCTGTTGTTGCATACAATGTATATACACCGGCGCTCAATACGCTAACATCAATAGATAGATTGTTAGTGGTAGTTTTGCTTGTATATAACACTTCGCGCCCCATCATATCAATAAGTTTAACCTGCTCTAAAGTACCGCTGCCTGCTATGGTTAACTGGCCGTGTGCGGGGTTAGGATAAACACTTAGCTGTGGTTGGGTTTGCTCTGTAATACCGGTTGTGGTTTCTGGTGTATATAATGTAGCAGTGCCTGGTATAGTGTTGTGGCCTGATTGTGGGCCCACACTGCCTGCGGGTACAACCCCATAGTAATTAGGCCCAACAGTATAAGGGTATACAGGCATTTGGTTACTATCAATAGTAACAAAGTAAGCATAAGTACCATTAGGGTACTCGGGTGTAATACAAAAGCGGCCGTTGTATTGATCCAGGTGGCCAAGCCCCTGTATGTACTCATAATCTTCAAGATATTTACCCAGCGGATACTGAGCATTAATAGCCGGCCCGTACTGGCTTGATTGCAATACAGTTCCATCGGCCAGTGTAGTGCGGTCGGTAATAGAGCGCAAGCGATAGCCGGTTTTCATACGGGTAATACCGCCTGTGCCATCGGTGTTGGCATACGCATAAGCACCATACACCGGAAAACCATCAAACGCATAACCTATAATAGGAGAATGCACTGTAGATGCCTGATCATCGTATAAACAACGGGGGTTAACGTGGTGGTGGTACTCGCCGTTAGGGGCCGGGTGGCCCAGGCAATCGTCAAAGCTTGAACCTTCGTTAGGGTAAGCATCCTGGTTCCATACTCCACCATTATTATACGAGAAAGCATCTTTAGCGTTAAATATGCTAACGCCGTTGGTCCAAACACCAATATGCCCCAACGAAGTAGCTGTTTTAGTGCCTGTTTTTTCGGCCGGGGTACGGGTTATTTTGTAGCAAAAATTCTGGTTGGCCGGTGTATTGGGGTTACCTGCCCAGGGGCCAATATCATAGCCCGGTATGCAGGTGCAGGTTACATACACATCGGTAGTAGTGTAATTTACCTGTTGCACGTTGGCACTTAAACCGCTGTACCCGGTTGCATTATTTACGTTAATAATCCACGAAGTAATTTCCGGCGCAGTTACCTGTGCAGTAACGTAAAGGCTGCATAAAAACAATACAAGTAAGGTGGGTAAGGATTTGCTGTGCATAGTTTGGGTAATTGGTGTTTTTGGCAAAATATGTATTGTTTGACGACACTACCCAACAAAACCTTCGGCATTAATTAGCTGGTACTTTGTTTTAAATCTTATAACTTTTTTGGGCTTTACTGTAACAGTTATGGTAAACCGGCTTAGTAGGTTTGTATCAGAAATTACACCCGCTTGAACGAACCACTGCTAATATCTCAACTACAGCAAGGCAACGAAAAGGCTTTTGCCTGGCTGGTAGATAATTTTCAGGACAGGGTATACAATACCTGCCTGGGA
>JBJOOW010000465.1:0-5476 GCA_046051095.1 Bacteroidota bacterium
TATTGTCCGTTGCCAACGTTGCCATTACCCGAGTACCAGCGCGATGCTACTCCATCTGCACCATCAGCACCGGTTGGTCCTGTAGCTCCAGCCGCACCGGCAGCACCTGTTGGCCCCGTCGCACCTATCGTACCGTTACTTCCGGCTGCACCTGTTGGGCCTGTTGCACCGGTAACACCTTTCAGGCTACCCTGCGATGTCCAAACAGTTGAAGTAGTTTTCTTATAAAACGTACCGTTAGATGAGTTGATGAAAAAGTCATTAAGTACGCCTTGTCCGCCGGTTGGCGCTGCTGTACCCGATAGCCACGTGGCACCGTTGCTGCCTGCTGTACCCGCAGCACCTGCCGCACCGGTAGGTCCTGTTGCGCCGGTAGCCCCGTTAGTGCCGGCTGCGCCTGCCGCTCCGGTTGGCCCAACAGCACCGGTGGGTCCTGTAGCGCCCGTGGCACCGTTACTACCTGCTGCACCGGTTGGTCCGGCTACGCCGGCTAAGGTGCCTTGTTGTGTCCAGGCAGTACTGGTTGTTTTTTTATAGTAAGCACCGTTGCTGGTGTTCAGGTAAAAATCGTTTACTACGCCTTGCCCGCCCGTTGGTGCTGCTGTGCCCGATAGCCACGTTGCTCCATTGGTACCAGCTGCGCCTGCCGCTCCGGCAGCGCCGGTTGGGCCAGTGGCACCTGTAGTGCCATTAGCGCCTGCTGCGCCAGTGGCTCCGGTAGGGCCGGTGGCTCCCGGGTCGCCTACTATACTAATATGCCAGGTAGTGTAGGTACCACTACCTACTACACGGGTTACGTTTACTGTAAGTATACCTGCTGCGTAGGCAGTTACCACACCTTCCATATAGTTACTACCGTTGTAGGCTACACGCACACGGTCATCTACCTGCCAGGCACTACCCGTTTGTGTGGTAAATGCTTTGGTACCGGTACCTATTACAACCGGTGTAGATGATGATGAGCCATAGCCCTCGCCCTGCGGGCCGGTTGGGCCGGTTACACCGCCACCACCACCAAGTCCGCCTAATAACGACGAGCCGTTAGAACCCGAAATATTGGTTACTACGTTGTTTAGTTGGTCTACCGCCGGAAAATTTAACCAGCTGGTACCGTTATGAAAAAACACAGTGTTCGAATCGGCATCAAATACCATTAAACCTTTTTGTGGGTTGGTTATGGCAAGCCGTTGGGCCTTGGTAAGCTTAGGCATTACTACACCTTTGCCACTGTTACCCATATCTAATATGGCATTAGGGTCGGGTGCCGAGGTACCCAGGCCCATCGTTCCTTCAATAATTAAACCACCGGCCGGTGCTTGTATGCCCGAGTACGAGTTACCAATACTCATATTACCTTTAACCGATAATTTGCTGGCGGGGTTTGGTTCGCCTATACCGGTGTTTTGGGCAAAGGCGTTAATGCTGTATAGTACAGCTAATGTCAGGGATAGCTTTTTGAACATAATTGCTTATTTATTAATTGTCACTACCCCTTCGTAAACGGCATAACAACCTGTAGGTTTACTTTTACAGCCTCATAAAAACAAGATTGGCTTTGTATTACCTTAAAAACGATTACATTCTTGCTATTTAAAACAACAAATTGCAGTAGAACGAAATCAACTTGTGGGCTGTGGGCCTGCTTTTAAAATATAGTCAGGGGCTTTCAAATTCAACCAATCCCATTACTTTAACCCTCCGAAATACATCACGGATAAAACTAAACCAATGTCTGTTTTTCAAACCAAAATCAACCGCAACTCCGAAAGCTACCAACGCAACTACGAGTTGATGAAACAAAAAATAGCCGAGCTGGAAGCAAAGCAGAAAGAAGCACTATTTCAGGGCGAGGAAAAATACCTGGCCCGTACTAAAAAGGCTGGCCGCCTGTTAGCCCGCGAGCGGATTGAAATGCTGCTGGATGCCGATTCGCCGTTTATGGAAATTTGTCCTTTTGCAGGCTGGGGTTCCGATGGCTTTGGTACCGGCGGTACCGTAGTAGCAGGTATAGGCTTTGTAAGCGGCCGTATGTGCATGATAAACTCAAACGTAGGCACTATTAAAGGTGGAGCTATAGATTATGGCACCCTGCAAAAAGGTTTACGCATAGGCGAAATAGCTCATGAAAACCGACTACCTATGATTAACATGGTAGAAAGTGCCGGTGCTAACCTGCCCGACCAGGCCAAAATTTTTAACTACGGCGGGCAGAATTTCCGTGCCATTACTCAGCGCAGTAAAGATCGTATACCTACCATTAGCATAGTATTTGGCAGCAGCACTGCCGGCGGTGCCTACATACCGGGCATGAGCGATTATGTGGTAATGGTTAAAAACGAAGCCAAGGTTTTTTTGGCTGGTCCGCCACTGGTTAAAATGGCTACCAACGAAGTAACCGACGAGGAAAGCCTGGGCGGTGCCAAAATGCACAGCACACTATCGGGTGTATCTGATTATATGGCCGAAGACGAAATGGATGGCGTACGCCTTGCCCGCGAAATAGTTGCCAACCTGCACGTAGAGCGTGCCGCTAAAGCATCTACCGATACCATTGCAGAGCCTAACTACCCTGCCGAAGAAATATTAGGTATCGTATCGGCCGATGTGCGTGTACCGTTCGATCAGCGCGAACTGATTGCCCGTATAGTAGACGGTTCGGAGTTTGCCGAGTTTAAACCATTATATGGCAGCACGCTGATTACCGGCTATGCCAGCATTAATGGCTATCGTATAGGTATACTGGCTAATAACGGTGTACTGTTTTCAGAGGCTGCTAACAAAGGCGCACAGTTTATACAGCTATGTAACCAAAACAATACGCCGCTATTGTTTTTACAAAACATAACCGGCTTTATGGTGGGCCGTAAGTACGAAGAAGAAGGTATTATAAAACACGGTGCTAAACTGATTAACGCAGTAAGTAATTCTACCGTGCCATCTATCACCATCATTACCGGTTCCAGCTATGGTGCGGGTAACTACGCTATGAATGGCCGTGCATACAGGCCCCGTTTCCTGTTTACGTATCCAAACTCTAAAATAGCGGTAATGGGTCCCGAGCAGTTGGCGGGTGTTATGCAAACTATCGGCCGCCAGGCTGCCGAAAAAGCGGGTATACAGTACGATGAAGAACAGGGCCGTAACATGGCGCAATACATGGTTGCAGAGGCCGATAAGCAAAGCAACGCATGGTATGCCAGCGGCCAGGTGTGGGATGATGGTGTAATAGATCCCCGCGAAACACGCAACTACCTTAAAATGTGTATGGAGGTTATACACCAAACCGAAGTAACCGGTACTACCGGTTATGGCGTGTTCCGTATGTAATAATGGTATAGCTTATTATGTGTAATCTTTTATTAATCTGTGTAATCGATTAAAATTTGTTTTTAATGAAGAATATAAATAAAGTATTGGTGGCTAACCGTGGCGAAATCGCCATCCGTGTTTTTCGTACCTGCTACGAAATGGGTATTAAAACAGTAGCAATATATTCCGATGCCGATAAGAATGCATTGTTTGTGCAAAAGGCCGATGAGGCAGTATGTATAGGTGGTACCAGCGCCGGCGAAAGCTACCTGGTGCAGGATAAAATTATTGCTGCCGCCAAACAAACCGGTGCCGATGCAATACACCCCGGCTATGGCTTTTTGTCAGAGAACGCATCGTTTTCTAAACGTTGTAAAGATGAGGGCATCATCTTTATAGGCCCATCTGCCGATGTAATTACCCGCCTGGGTTCTAAAATAGGAGCGAAGGAAATTGCCAAACAGGCAGGCGTACCAACAGTGCCCGGCTATAACGGCGATGACCAAACCCCTGCACGCTTTAAGTACGAAGCCGAAGAGATTGGTTACCCAGTGCTGATTAAAGCCAGCGCAGGCGGTGGCGGTAAAGGTATGCGTATAGTAAACAGCGCTAACGAACTGGAGGGTGCAGTTGAAGCCGCAAAACGTGAAGCAGAGAAAAGTTTTGGCGATGGTAGTTTGTTGCTGGAAAAATATTTTCCTAAAGCCAAGCACATAGAGGTTCAGATTTTCGGCGATACACATGGTAATTATTTTCATTTGTTAGATCGCGAGTGCTCTATGCAGCGCCGTTATCAAAAGGTAATAGAAGAGTGCCCGTCGCCTTCGCTTACCGATGAGTTGCGCAAAGAAATGGGCGAGGCCGCCGTAGCACTTGCCCGTGCGGTTAACTATACCAATGCCGGTACAGTTGAGTTTTTGTTTGCACCGGCTACCGGTAAAACAGAAGCGGCATTTTATTTTTTAGAGGTAAACACCCGCTTACAGGTAGAGCACCCTGTTACTGAAGAAGTAACCATGACCGACCTGGTACAGCTACAAATACAGGCCGCCGAAGGTAAAGTAGTAGAACCGGTACTGGCAGAGGAGTTTAAACCCTTTATTCATTCTATCGAGTGCCGTATATGTGCCGAGGATGCCGAGAATAATTTCTTCCCGTCAACCGGACAGGTATTGTATTACGAAGAGCCGGATATGAACGGCATGCGTTTCGATAGCGGTATTGAAACCGGTAATGAGATTCCGGTGCACTACGATTCGATGATAGCCAAAGCAATTTCGGTTGCCGATTCGCGCGAGTCGGCTACACGCCTGATGTTATCGGCGCTAGATAGATACGCTGTGTTAGGTGTTACTACCAATAAAGATTTTTTGAAAGCCTTGCTTAAGCATCCCGGCTTTGTAGATGGTAGCTTTGATACAAAATTAATCGAACGCGATTTTTCTAACTACAAAAACACCGCTACCGAAACTACATTGAACGAGATTGCTATTGCTGCTTTCCTGTTCGATTGGAGCGCACGCCGTGCCGATGAAAAAGTATCGCATACCCTTAATGGCTGGCGCGGTATTTTCTACCAGCCGCAGTTTTATGGGTTAGAGTATGCCGGTACTACTATCAAACTGGAATATCGCTACAAACAAAACCTGCAGTTTGATGTAACGCTGGCTGGTACTACTTACTTAGTTGAACTAAATGTGGTAGATGGTAACTTTATCAGCTATTCACTTAATCATCACCGCCAGTCGTATTTTATAGCTAAAAGCAAAGGCGATATATTTGTGCAGCACCCTTCGGCAGGTACCTTTAAATTAAAAGAGGTGCCCCGCTTTACCGAGCCCGGTACTGCATTGCTGAAAGGTGGTTATGCAGCCCCTATGCCAGGCGAAATAGTAAAAGTGCTGGTTAAACCCGGCGATAAAGTTTCATCGGGTAAAGGTCTGCTGGTAATGAGCAGTATGAAAATGGAAACCACTATAGAAGCACACAGCGATGGCGAAGTGGAAGAAGTATTTGTTGCCGAAAAAAGCTTTGTAGAAGCCGGCACCGTACTGGTAAAGATGAAAGCTGAATAGTATAATCTTAAATTTGTAGTATGAAAAATCCAATCAGAAAACTGGAGATTAAGAATTTTAAGACTGCGAAAAATATTAAAATCGATTGTAAG
>JBJOOW010000466.1:0-3596 GCA_046051095.1 Bacteroidota bacterium
GTAACCGCTCGCTGGATGTATTGCTAGAACTGGATAAAATGGTAGCCAGCAAATACGATAACAGCGAAGCAAAAGGAATTGAACTGGCTAAAGATGGTGAAGATTTTAGCGAGATACAACAACTTATACGTAAGCAACTGGCATTAAACAAAAGCTACAAACTCGAATCGAAAGCCGATTACCCTATTAACCGCCAAAACCAGGCCTTGTTTAGCTATCTGGTTAATCACCGGGGCCGCAGTGGTTTTTGGGAAACTTTCTATGTGCCTTTTTACGCCCAGCTATATAAAGAAGGGCACTTTGAAGAATACAGCTACTTTATACTTGCCAGCAGCGACAACGATAAAATAAAATCGCTGGTAAGCAAAAACAAAGGCGATGTTGCCCGCTTTAACGATTGGCAAATAAAAGCATACGCCAATAATACTACCCACTATAAAACCGATATTAACGGTAAGCAAACCGAAGTAACGCAGGACTATTACAAAACCGGTAAGCTATATGGCATTGGCCCGTTTGTACCAGCCGAAGGCAAAAACCCCGAAAAACGTATCGGCGCCTGGAAATTTTATTACTCTACAGGCATGCTTATGTCGGAGGGAGGGTTTGATAACAGCGGAGAGCAAACCGGCGCATGGAAATTTTACTACACCAATGGTAAACTAAAAAAAGAAACCGTATTAACTGCAGGTAAAGAAAACGGAGCCTATAAAATATACCACAGCAATGGTAACCTTAAAGAAGAAGGCTACTTTACCAATGGCGAATTAGATAAAGAAATTAAAACCTATACCATCTTCGGCGGGCTTGAAGAAATACACCATTTTAAAAATGGTGTGCACGAGGGTAAATATGAGGAGTATTACCCCAATGGCAAACTACACAACACATACAGCTACGTAAACAACAAGCTTAACGGAGATTTTAAAAACTACCACCCCAATGGTGAGATAAATATAGAAGGCAAGTTTAAAGATGATTTAAAAGAAGGATTGTTCGTATCTTATTTCGATGATAAAAAACTGGAATTGAAAAAGACGTACGTAGCCAATAAAGAAAATGGGCCTTATGTCCGTTACTACCACAACGGCAAATTAAAACAGGAAGGCGAGTTTAAAAACGGAAAACAAACCGGCACCTGGAAACTTTATTGGCGCAACGGCAAGCTGGATGAAATTACCACTTATAACGATGCAGGTAACGAAGAAGGCATTTCGCAGTATTTTGATATTGATGGCAAACAGTACTACGAAGCAACCTATAAAGATGGCCGCATGTTACAATACAAGTACATGGATAAAAGCGGCAAAATACTATGCGATATTAAAGTTAAACCCAAACAGGAGTTTAAGAGCTACTATGCCAGCGGTGCAACACACTATACCGGCGAAATGGCCAATGGTAAACGCAATGGGCTTTGGAAAGAATATACCCGCAGCGGAACATTGTTTGCCGAATACAACTACAACGATGGCTTGCTGGATGGCCCTGCTAAAGAATACTTTAGAAACAGTAAACTACATAAAGAAGCAAACTACAAAAACGGTTTGCAGCAAGGCGAGTATAAAGAGTACTACAGTAACGGCCAGCTTTACAAAAGCTGTTGGTACCAAAGCGGCGATGTTACCGGAGATATCACCATGTACAATCACGATGGCTCTTTAGACCAAACCTATAGCATACTTAACGGCAAGCAAACCGGTGCTACATATATTTATGATGTAGAGGGCAAAGTATACGTTAAAGAAAAATACGACGACGGTAAATTTATTGGCTATACCTTTTACGATACCACCGGCAAAGCATTCCCCGAAACGGTATTAACCAAACAAAAAGTTGAAGCGGTTTTTGTAACACCGGTAGGTACCGAGCGCATGAAACGCACTTATGTAAACGGATCGAAAGAAGGTCCGGGCAATTCATATTTTATCGATAACAAGCCCGAATCGGAAGGCAGCTATTATAACGACGAGCGCGAAGGTACCTGGAAATGGTATAACCCTGATAATACCGTAAACACTGTGCGCACCTACCATAACGGAGAAACAGTTGGCAGCAGCGAGATATTTGACTTATTTGGTAAGCTACGTACCAAATACCAATACGAAGATGATCAGTTGCAGGGCTCTGGCGAGTTATACTACTACAATGGCAATAAAAAAGAAGAGATAACCTATTGGCAGGGCGATGACGACGGCCCAACTAAATATTACGGCTTTAATGGCGAACATGTAATGACCCTGATTTACGACTTTGGTACACTTATTAATGTAGTTTACGTAAACGGCAAAAATGGCAAACCAGATACTATACAGGCACCTGTAAATGGCACTATAGAGGCAAAATATGCAAATGGTAAAACGGCGTTCATCATGGGCTTTAAAAACGGTGAACAAAATGGCGATTACCGCGAATTTTTTGAAGATGGAACACCTTGCCGCGCATCGCAGTACGTTGATGGTTATTTATCCGGCGAAAGGAAAACATGGTATCGTAACGGCAAACTACGTGCGGTAGAATCGTTTAAAATGAATGACGATGACGGCCTGTTTGTGCTATACCACGAAAACGGCAACAAAAAAGCAGAGCTAAACTACAAATTAGATAACCTGCACGGACCCGTAAAATATTACGACAGTAA
Source organism: Bacteroidota bacterium (assembly GCA_046051095.1). GTDB lineage: Bacteria > Bacteroidota > Bacteroidia > Chitinophagales > LD1 > Bog-950. The sequence continues at coordinate 2,642 of JBJOOW010000466.1, forward strand.
CGGCAAGCTTATAGCACATTATATTTTCTACAACAATAACATGATAAAAAAAGTGTTGTAGCGTTTAATAACAAACCTACAACAACAGTGGCGTATGAACAAGAACCTAATTTATACCGCTATAGCTCTTTGCTTTTACTTACAGGCTATTGCACAACCTAAAACCGAACCTAAAGCCGAACTATACAGGTTACAACAAAAGTACCCCGACCAACCGGCTTTGTATACCGACTTTAACGAGAAAATTACTATTAGCGTAGTAGATGGTAAAATAAACATCAAGCGTTATGTAGATAAAGAGAGCATGTTACTCGACGACCGGGCCGCCCTATACGATGAAGGCAGTGTCAGCTACTCATCGCTGATGTACCTTTCAAATATAGAAGCTGCTACACTTTACCCGGGCGAAAAAAGATACAAGGAAATAAAAGTAGATGAGTTTAAGGAAAAAGACCGCTTGGGCAGCTCCGTATTTCACGATGATATAAAAGAGAAGAAATTCAGCTACCCATCGTTGGTAAAAGGCGCAAAACGCAAACTATCCTTAGAGTATGAAATTAAAGACCCTTACCTGCTTACTTCTTTTCATCTGCAGGAGTATTGGCCTATAGAAAAAGCCGGCCTAACCATAGTATGCCCTGCCGACATGGAGATTGGTTATAAAGTTTTTAATAGCGACAGTGTAAACATCAGCTTCGAAAAGAAAATTGAAAAAGGTAAAGCCATTTATACCTGGCATGCAAACGATATTAAAGAGTTGGATAATGAAAACGGAAGCCCCGGCTATCTGTACTACTCGCCACACATAGTTTACTACATTAAAAGCTATACTGTAGACGGCAAAAAACAGCGCCTTACCGAATCGGTAGACGACCTGCACAGCTACTACAGCAAACTGATTAAAGATGTAAATAAAGAAACCTACGCGCCATTAAAAAAACTGGTAGACTCGCTT
>JBJOOW010000467.1:0-4174 GCA_046051095.1 Bacteroidota bacterium
AAATGTTTCTACAGCACCCAATAAATGTTTCAATGTATATAACCAGGGCTACTATGATATAGCCTTACTAATTACAGATGCAGCCGGTTGTAAAGACACATTTGCTACAGGTGCAATAGCAAACCCTCTTATCACAAATGCGGCATTCAGCTATTCGGTATCAGGCAATTTGGTGTTGTTTACAAACCAGTCATCAGATTTCGACAACCTTACCTGGCTGTTTGGTGATAATACAACAGCAAGCATTAATAATCCCGATCACGTTTATGCTACACCGGGCACTTATCAGGTAACATTAATAGCTCAAAACGATAATTGTATCGATAGCTCAACCCAATCTGTAATAGTTACGGGGGCAATAGAACCAGTAGATACTATTTGCGGTATTGTGTACACCGATGTTTTCGGTAACGGCCAGTATGAAAACAATACCGATATCCCTCTATCAGGTAGGTTAGTAACAGCAGGTACGTATTCGGCAGTAACCAACCAGGCAGGGTATTACGAAATGCGTTTGCCTGCAAATAACTATCAATTGCAAGTGCAAGCCGCACCCAATACTGCATTTACACAGCCAGTAGCAGGCTATTATAACGTAACATCAGTTGGATCAGGGCAAAAAATATGTAATTACAATTTTGGCGTAGAAGATACTACAACAGCCATTGATGGGCCAGAGAAAGACATCAAACTGGTTGTAATGCCTAACCCATTCAGCGATTACACTACTATTACCATTAGTGGCGAAAAGAACGTGTACAGCTTTGGTTTACACAACACCATTGGTGATCAAGTTGCTGAACAGAATATTGTTACAGGTCAGCCATTAATATTACAACGCAACAGCCTGCCTGCAGGTGTTTACATATATACTATCAGTAAAAACGGTCAGGGCAAGGGAAGAGGGAAACTGATAATAGAGTAACGTTAATCAAACTTAACCACCCTAAACTCGGTGCGGCGATTAACGGCATGTTCTTTATCGCTGCAGGGCACTTCATCTTTGCATCGGTTACGTATTTTTTCTTCGCCGTAACCGATGGCTATAATGTGTGTCTGGTCCACTCCTTTCGACACCAGATAATCTACACAGGCTTTGGCCCGCTTAGCCGACATTACCATATTTACACTTGCCGCACCTCTCGAATCGGTATGTGCACTCAACTCCACCTGTACCTCGGGAAAGGCGTTCATCACTCTGGCAACTTTATCAAGTTCTTTTGCCGCAGCAGGTTTAATAACTGCGCTGTTGTAATCAAAATATACATTAGGCAGATCAAAAACCAGGCTGCTATCGTACAGCGAAAGACGGGCGCTCTCATTCAATTGGGTATTGGTTGTAAAGCCCATGGTAGATATGGTTTTGATAAACTTATCATATACACCACTCTGCCCTTTGGTTTTCTTTACCACCTTCAGCTCATACTCCTGGTTTTTAAACAAATCGAACTTTACTTTACCGGTAGAATCGCTTTTTTGCTGTGTTACCTCACCTGTTTTTTTATTAATCAAAAATGCAGTAGCGCCATCCAGTGCCGCACCATCTTTCGATGAAACATCAACTGTTAAGTCAAGTCCGCCACGGGGTTCCAGTTCAATAATCTTACGGTCATTTTTATTGTTACGTACTTGCCAGGTGTTTTTGTAACGGGCATACCCTTCTACTCCGGCCTCTATGTCATATTCCTGTCCGGGCTCTAAGTTCATACAAAAATCTCCCTTGGCATTAGAGGTTGTACGATGCTGATCCATACTATACGACATTGCAATTACCTCTACTCCCTGTATAGTGTTTTGGGTTTTAGCATCTACTACGCTGCCACAAACTGGTTCGGTTAACTTTATAAACTTGTATATATCGTCGCTGCCCGCACCGCCAGAGCGATCAGATACCATGTAACCATTCTTACCCGTTTCATCGCTTACATAACCAAAATCATCGGCAGCGGTATTAATGGCGCCACCGGCATTTTGCACCTCACTCCACCGGTTGCCAGCTTGTTTTGTGTAGTAGATATCCAAACCTCCTAACCCCACGCGCGAATCGGATGAAAAAAACAAGGTGCCATCATCAGCTATAAACGGAAACATCTCACGACCAACTGTATTTACATCTTTACCCAGCGGTATGGGTTGCTCCCAGGTAAAGGCGTTACGTACACTCACATAAATATCGGTACCACCCAGACCGCCCGGCATATCGCTTATAAAATACAAACGTCGGCTATCTTTCGATAATGATGGATGGGCAAGGTTATACTCGCTATTGTTAAACGGTAGCGGCTGTATATTTACCCATTTGTTACGCTTCGCATCAAAATCGGCATGGTAAAGGCCTAGGCGTTGTATACCATCGGCACCTTTGCTCTTATAGTTGGTACGGGTAAATATCATCTCCTTGCCATCGCGTGAAAACGTAGCAGGCCCCTCGTTAAAGCGCTTGTTTACTTTACCTTTTAGTTTAGCAGGCACCACCGAATCGCCGGCAGCTGCACTGCGCTGTTCATATAAATCATAATAGCTTTTACCGGTCCAGGCATCTACCATTCGCACAGCCCCGCCTTTACCCCTGTTACTGGCAAACACTAATCTGCCGGCGTTATATGCCGGACCAATATCCGACGATGGTGAATTTTCGGGTAGGGCAGCCAGTTCATAGCCTTTATTATCGTTAACCAACTGTTTAATCTCATCGGCAAACTGTTTAAACTCACGTGCCCGTGGGTCGCCGGGTGCAGCAATTGCAAAATCGGCATATGCTTTAGAAGCCTCGGCATATTTACCTTTTACACGTAATATCTGCCCATAAGTAAACTTACAAACAGGTCTTGCCTGCGGATTAGCGGCCAAAGCCTGATAAACAGATTCGGCACTGTTATAATCGCCCATGGCTAAAAAAGCATTACCCAGTTTTTCTAATGCTTCCGTATTGTTCGGGTTAACATCGCTGGCTTTTTTATACAAAGCAGCAGCCTTTTCAAACTTCAACTTCAGCATCAGTTTATCGCCCTTCTTTATCAAATCGTTTTGAGCAAATAAACCCGCCTGTATAAGCAAACAAGCCAAAAACAAAAAACAGCCTTTCATGTAAACTACTTTTAAGTGTGTGGGCGGCAAATGTAACCCGATACCACGAACTGCCAATACTGCAATTTATTGTAGATTAATGATAACCGGGTTCAGCAATATTCCGTTGGCTTTTCTACTTTCGCGGGCATGAATAAAGAGCAACTGGTTAGCGTAATAAAAAAGAAACAATCGTTTTTGTGCGTAGGACTTGATACAACCCTGGACCTGATTCCCAAACACCTGCTTAAATACGACGACCCTGTATTTGAATTTAACAAAGCAATTATTGATGCGACCATAGATGTGGCTATGGGCTATAAACCCAACCTGGCATTTTACGAAAGCATGGGCATTAAGGGCTGGCAAAGCCTGGAGAAAACCATGCAGTACCTGCAAAAACACAAAGACGAGGTTTTTACCATTGCCGATGCCAAACGCGGCGATATTGGCAATACCAGTAAGATGTACGCCAAAGCCTTTTTCGAACAATTACATTTCGATTCGGTTACAGTAGCCCCTTACATGGGTGAAGACTCGGTAACACCCTTTTTAGAATATAAAGATAAATGGGTAATACTCCTGGGGCTTACCTCCAATAAAGGCAGTGCCGATTTTCAGTTTATAGAAACTGCCGAAGGCCGCATTTACGAAAGGGTGATTAAACGCGCCCAACAATGGGGAAGCAGTAGCCAGCTTATGTTTGTAGCGGGTGCTACCCACCCAGAAGAGTTCAGCAATCTGCGGGCACTGGCTCCCGACTATTTCTATCTGGTACCCGGTGTAGGCGCACAAGGCGGCGATATGGATAAAATTTGCCAGCACGGGCTTAATACTAACTGCGGTTTAATAATTAACAGCGCCCGGCAAATAATATACGCCAGCAATGGCGAAGACTTTGCCGAAGCTGCCCGTAACGCTGCATTATCAACACAGCAACAAATGGTAAAATACTTAAACACATTACCTGCTTAAATTTATTCTTATACATTTGAGATATCTACTAAAACCAACCAGAATGAAGAAAACCCTTTTAGCTTTCGTTTGTATGTTTGTGTTTGCAGGTTTTGCAACAGCACAAAACGATGCATTTGATGTACAAAACCGC
>JBJOOW010000468.1:0-2903 GCA_046051095.1 Bacteroidota bacterium
CACAGCGCCGGTGCAGGTTTGCGTGGCATCTGCTTTAAAGTTTGCCACCGGTGGCGAGTTAGGGTTAATACATGTCCATTGTATGGTAAAGCCCGCAGCAACTACACCAGGGTCGGTATACTGGCGTATGGTTATAGACGAACCGGTAGATGTTATATCAGCCGGAATAGTTGTACCCGTGTAGCTACCTATTACAGGGCTGGCTGTTGTAGGCCCGTCGTATACATACAGGTAGTCGTATGTGTCTTCCATATTAAACTGCGTAAAGTGCAGGCGCACCTGCGATGCACCAACCGGCGCAATAGTTACAGTGCTGTTAGTGTTGTTGGTATAGTTAGCCGCCGAGCCACCATTATCGTAAATGGTACCAGTACAGGCTGTTTGTGTTTGAAAGCTACCGGTAGCAGGCATAGTTACTACGCATGGGTTACTGGTACTAACATTAATATACGAGGTTCGGGTAAGGCTATCTACACCGCAGGCACCACCAATTACCAGCTTAACGGTATACACACCTAATGTGTTGTATGTATACGTTGGGTTTAATGCAGTACTTGTTCCGCCATCGCCAAAAGTCCAGGTATAGGTAGATGCATTGGTGCTGGTGTTATTAAACGTAACCGTAAAGGGTACCGTACAACCTGTTACCGGTGTGGCAGTAAACTGCGCATCGCTACCGGCAACAAAATCGGCACCTACCCCTACCGCATACCATGCTTTAGTGGTAGATATAGCCTCTGGCGAACAAACACCATATAAATCGTTAGCCGATTGTATGGCATAAAAACGGGCATCGGCATAGTCGGCAGTATTGGTCAGATACACTACATCGTTCCGCCATGCAATACGTGTAGCTTTATTACGGCCAATGGCTGTAACATTAAATGCATTACCAAGGTCGTTAGTGCCTGAGCCACCCTGAGAAAGCCTGTAATACCAGTGGTTCTGTACGTTGCTGTTGGTATGTACTCCACCGTTATCAGCAGTGCCGGTGTACCAGTATGTGCCGGTATATGTATCCGGGTCGCTGTAGGTGTTGGGGTTACTCATCGAGCGGAATGCTCCACCTATATCTTCACCTATCAACCAGTTTCCTAATGTAGAATCGGCAAACCATTCAACTGCGGTGCCAAATATATCGCTAAACGATTCGTTCAATGCGCCCGATTCATCCTGATAATCGAGGTTAGAAGTTCGCTCGGTTAAGCCGTGCGAAATTTCGTGCCCGGTAATATCCAGCGATACCAAAGGGTCGTAAGTAGTATTGCCATCACCAAAGGTCATGCGGGTGCCATCCCAAAACGCATTAACATAGTTAGTGCTGTAGTGCATGTACAGGTTAAGCGCGTATCCGGCATTGTCTATAGAGTTGCGCCCCATGCTGGTATAAAAGTCGTAAGTCATCTCACCACCCCAGTGTGCATCGCAGGCATATTGGTCAAGGTTGGCGTTTACGTTATTCCATACATTGTTGGCATCTGTAAAATCTACAGCATTGGCATAGCTGGTGCCTTTTTGCAGGTTGTAGGTATTAACACCCAGGCCACGGGTAGTTTCGCGCAGGCGGTATGCGCCGTTATAACTATCGGCAACTATTGCGCGGTTGCCGCGGTATACTGTAGTAGCTGTGCCATTGGTATTGGCGTGGTGTATACGCTCACTTGTTTTTAGTATTTCTCCGGTTTGTGCATCTACGTATACAAAGTTACGGCTCATAGGCTCGTGTGCGTATATGTCAAATTTCCATGCCAGCCTGAAGTTATCGGAGTTGTTATTACCTATCTGTAAAATTTCCAGTTCTCCTTTTGGGTAAAATGTTGCAGCCGGGTTGCCCGATTCTATCTTAATAAAACTCTCTTCTTCGGGTAGTTGCCATTTGTATTTAAGTGCGCCAATTTTTGTAATTGCTTTGTCCAGTGCGGCGCTTTCGGTAATACCGGCAGTGGTATTTGTAGCAACGTTTTTAAATAGATAGCCATTAAACTTGGCAACTTTGTTATTGTGCAGGTGCACTAAAAATATACCATTATACACCGGTACACCATTTACCTGTAACTGGTAACGCTTATGCTCCCAGCCCAGTTGGTCGGGTTCGGTTGCCAGTAATTTAAAGCTGTAGCTACCAGGTAATGCGAATGTTTTATTCAGTATAAAAAAGAAGATTTCCTCATTAGGCTCTGTGCCTGCCCTGAACTGTATAAACGCCGGAACGGTATTATCCTGCTTAATCCAGATATGTTCGGCACCTTGCCAAACTGCATCAGCTTCGGCGCCATATAATTCTGTAGCTTTAAATTTTTGCTGTGCGTTTGTAAGTAATGCCAACAGCAGTAGTGGAAGAATAAAAAGCTTCTTCATAGTAAAGGGTGATTAAAAGAGGTAATAGCTAAATAGTCGTAACTGAAAGTAAATAAAAAAGGCCTTTCGGCCTTCTCTATTTTATATGGTCTGTCTTATTATCTGTTTATAACAAACTGTCTGATAGCGCGCTTGCCATTCATTTTTACTTCGGCAACATACACGCCATTTGCCAACTGGCTAATATCAATTTGGGTTTGCTGGTTATTTACGTTTTGGCTTAGCAAAACCTGACCAACTATGTTTTTAATCTCTACTGTAGCATCACCTGTAATAGCGCTAAGTGAAATTGATATGCGGCTTGTTGCCGGATTTGGCCACAGGCTAAACATAGTTCCGTCTGCAATATTACCAATGCCTGTTTGGGTAACATTAACCCCCGAGGCAGCGGTACAGCCGTTGTTGTCGGTTACGGTTACCAGGTAATTGCCGGGTGCAAGGCCGGTTAAATGCTGTGCAGTAGAACCCTTGCTCCAACTGTAACTATATGGTCCGGACCCTCCGGTAACCGTATCTACCGATGCAGTACCATTGGTGGTAGAAGT
>JBJOOW010000469.1:0-4143 GCA_046051095.1 Bacteroidota bacterium
GAAATTGGCGAAGTAACCAGCGGTACACAGTCGCCTACTTTAGGTAAAGCAATAGGTATGGCATATGTTGCCGCTGACCATAGCGCAGTGGGTTCCGAAATATTTGTAGAGATACGTAACCAGGCTGTAAAGGCTACGGTGGTTAAAACTCCGTTTCTGTAAATCTATTCCGTTGTTGCAGGAAATAAAGCAATCATTACTTAGGTAGAAGATTGCTTCGTCGCTCGCAAAGCCTCACTCCTCGCAATGACGACAAAAAAATAACTATGGCTATAATAAAACCATTTGAGGCGGTGCGCCCTAAACCAGAGCATGCCATTGAAGTATCATCGCTACCATACGATGTAATGAACACAGCCGAAGCGCGTAAAATGGCAGAGGGCAATCCTAAATCGTTTTTACATGTTAGCCGTGCCGAGATTGATTTTGCAGAAGGTGTAGATGAACACTCTCAACCGGTTTACGATAAAGCCCGAGATAACTATTATAAAATGCTGGAAGATGGAATCCTGTTTCAGGATGCCTATCCGTTTTATTACGTGTACTCGCAGATAATGGATGGCCGCCGCCAAACAGGTTTGGTAGCTTGCTCTAACATAGAGGACTACTTTAACGATGTAATTAAAAAGCACGAGCTAACCCGCCAGGAAAAAGAAGAAGACCGTATCCACCACATGGAGACGTTGCAGGCGCATGTGGGCCCTATATTTTTAACCTACCCCAAGCATACCGGTGTAGATGAGATTGTAGATAGCGTAATGCAAAGCAGCGAACCGGTGTACGATATACTTACCGCCGATGGCATTAAACATACTGTATGGTTGATTAAGGATGGCGATAAGATTGCACGGTTAACCGAAATTTTCGACAAAGAGATACCTTATACTTATATAGCCGATGGCCACCACCGCACTGCATCTGCAGCTAAGGTGGGCTTAAAGCTAAAACAGCAAAATCCCAACCATACCGGCACCGAAGAATACAACTTCTTTTTATCGGTATTGTTCCCGGATGATCAGTTAGCTATAATGGATTATAACCGGGTAGTTAAAGACCTGAACGGCCATAGCGATGAAGCTTTTTTAGCCGAAGTAGCTACAAAGTTTGATGTGCAGCCAACCGCTACCGAAGTAAAGCCTGCACAGCTACACCAGTTTGCTATGTACCTTTCGGGTAAGTGGTATACACTGGTTGCCAAACCAGCTATAGTTAAAAACGACCCCATTGGTGTGCTTGATGTAACCATACTGGATGAGAATATACTGAACCCATTGCTGGGTATAAAAGATGTGCGCACCGATAAGCGGATAGATTTTGTAGGCGGTATACGCGGCTTGAAAGAGTTACAACGCCGGGTAGATAGCGGCGAAATGAAAGTTGCCTTTGCCCTTTATCCGGTATCGCTTAAGCAATTAATGGATATAGCCGATAGCGGAAAAATAATGCCTCCTAAAAGCACCTGGTTTGAGCCTAAGCTGCGCGATGGCCTTTTCAGCCATTTGTTTTAATATAGTTTACCGCTGTATAGTAAGGCTGCCCGTTAGTTTACCTGTATGGGCATTTCCTGTATCTATAGTATAGTAGTATATGCCATTGTCAAGCGCAGTAGCAGGTATGCTGTTGTTGGTACTGCTGATAAATGTTTTTAGCAGGGTGCGGCCCAACGCATCGCTTATTGTAACCGGGTATTGTTCGCTGCCTTTAAACTCAAGGCCACCAAAGTAAATTATGTTGTTGGCAGGGTTAGGGTAAGCCATTACGTGTTTGTTGTTTTTAGGTATATCGTTTACAGCGGTTACGCTGCTTACTACACTATCCAGCACATGCAATAGCGGCGATGTAGATTTGATAAACACCGGATACTCGCCCAGCGGTGTGCTTAGTATGGTGCTGCTACCACTTTGAAATGTTTGCGAGTTATCGAACAGATAAACCCAGGTATCTGCGTTGCCCGGAAAACTACCAATCAGTATATCGTTTGATGTGCTAAGTACAGGTGCAACAAATATGTCGCTACCCAACATATACTGGTAGTCGCTGCTGTTTAAAAACTGCATAATAGATTGTGTGGCATTATACAGCGAATCGGCCTGATGCATCAGGTAGGGTATCATGGCATGGTGCAGGCGTGTAAACTTGTTGTATATCACATCGGTCTCGTTATCGAACACCCACGGGCGGTGTTCGCCGCCGCCGCCGTTTTCCATAAGCGGACTAAAGGCGCCAAACTGCGCCCAGCGTATAAACACATTTTTATCGCGCCCGTTAGGCACCGGTTCTTCGCGGTAGCCACCTATATCCGAACCAAACACCAGATAGTTGTTTACATCGCTCTGGTACATATTGTTGGCGGCTTTTTGCAGGCCATCAAACGTGGCATCCTGGTCGCCTACCCAGCAGGCAAAGCCTATTTCGCGTGGTGTAAACGTTATCAGGTTAGGGTCGGTAATTATAGTATAGCCGTAGTTATCTACCGGCCGCGACATGTTGGCCCTGTCGTTTCCTAAACGTTGGCGGGTATAGTTATAAAACAGGTTGTAGTACGCATGCGAATATTGCAAACGGGTTACATTGCCATTACTGCCCGGCGAGTAAAGTGCATTGCCTAAAAATACGCTGTAGTCGGTGCCGTCGCATTTCCAGCCATCAATCCCCAGGTCTAATGTTTTATCCATTAACGTCTTCCACCAGGCTACAGCATCGGGGTTAAAAAAATCTATCATGCTGCCATCGCCTTTCCACCAGTGTATTACAGCCGAACCCGATGAGGCATTGGCTTTCATAAAGTAATTCATAGAGTCGGCATAGTGCCACAGGTCGGCCATATCGGTATTAATAGCCGAGGTAATCCATACTATCACTTTTACATTACGTGCGTGGAACGAATCTACCATAGCCTTCGGGTTAGGGTAAAGTGTGCTATCCCAATCAAATGTGTTGTAGCCGGTTTCCCAGGGGCTATCAATAATAATAGCACCTACGGGTATGTTATGCGCTTTATAATCATCTACAAGCTGTACGGCGCTTTGCTGGGTGCTTTCATCTTCCCATACCCAGTGCTGAAAAACAAACTCAGGTGCTACCTGTGCATTGATGGTTGAGTTGAATAAGCATAAAATAACAAATGCAGTAAACAGTAGTAATGTTTTGCGCATACACTTTAAGTTTTGTGGTGGTAAGCTAATATTTGTTGGTGTGTTAAAGCAAAGGCTAAGCCTTAGTTTATTTTAATAACGCGTTCGCTTTTGGCCGATTTACTACCCGATAGGCGTACGGTATAAAACCCTTGTGCAAAGTTGGCAGCATTAAAAACCGTATGGTTAAGGCCGGCAACACATTTGCCTAAATGGTTCGTAAGCACTACCTGTCCGTTCATGTTTAGTATTTCAAGCGTAATATCTTCTGTGCGTTCGGTATTAAACTGCACCACCGCCTGATCGAAAAACGGGTTGGGCTGTATCATAATAGTAGTAATGGTGTTGGCTGTTTTGCCCAGGCCGGTAGTAACAGATGTATGTGGTGCCAAAGGTGGGTAAGTGTTAGCTGCTGCAGAAGGCGACACTGCACTGCGCAAAAACTTCTCGCCGTTGTTTACATACCACGATGGGCCAGTGCTGGTAGTATACGATTGTGTACTTACATCCGATACAAACACAAAATCTGATTGTACTTTGTCGGGGCGCACATCCAATATGTAATAGCCGTGCAATACCAACTCTACATAACGTACGTGTTGTGCAAGGCTGTATATAGTAACCGGTGTAACAGCCTGCGGCAACTCGTTGCCCGATGATATACTTGGGGTAACAAACTCTACGCCTACCGAGTTGCTACGGTTAACAGAGTCGTATCCCGGCAATGGCAGGTCGTTAGCCCATGCTGTATGTATATCGCCGGTTAGTACCACTACGTTGCCTATATTGTTATCTATAAGGTGGTCGTAAAAATGTTGTCGTTCGTAAGGGTAACCATCCCACTGGTCGGCGTTAATCATCATTGCTTTTGGCCCGAAAACATTTTCGGGTACAATTAGCGGAGTCATAATTACCTGCTGGCCTATTATTTTCCAGCGCGCAGTAGTTGTATCAAGGTTGTTATAAAGCCATGCCGCCTGTTCGGGGCCTATCATCGATCGGGTGCTAT